>NZ_JBHXFL010000056.1:0-1901 GCF_042724095.1 Streptomyces sp. NPDC127100 | reverse complement strand
TCGCTTCCCGCGGGGGCCCCCCGGGCCCCCCGGGTCCGCGCGGGGCGGGGCGGGCCCCCGGCCCCGCCCCGGCCCCGGCGCGTCAGTCCAGGCAGAACTCGTTGCCCTCGGGGTCGGTCATCACGATGAAGCCGGTGCCCAGCGGGGGCTCGGGCTCGAAGCGGCGCTCGCGCTTCGCGCCCAGCGCCACGAGCCGGTCGCACTCGGCCTCCAGCGCCGCCATCCGCTCTTCCCCCTCGAGTCCGGGGGCCGCCCGGACGTCGAGGTGGACCCGGTTCTTGGCGGTCTTGCCCTCCGGCACCTGCTGGAAGAACACCCGCGGACCGTGCCCGTCCGGGTCCTCGATGGCCGACCTGCTGTTGCGCTGGTCCTCCGGCACACCGATCCGCGCGAGGAAGTCGTCCCACGCGGCCAGCGGGTCGGTGCCCTCGGGTACGTCGACTCCGGGCGGGCCGGGGTGGACGTAGCCCAGGACCTCGCGCCAGAAGCTCGACAGCGCCCGGGGGTCGTGGGCGTCGAAGGTGACCTGGAAGTGGCGGCTCATCGGGGTGCTCCGTTCGCGGCGGGGCCGGTGTCGAGTCGGCCGGTGTTCATCGAGCCCACCCTGACACCCCGTGCGGCCGTTGTCCGCCCGCTTTCCCGGGACGACGTCGCGGCGCCCCCGCGTCGTCGCCGCCTCCTACCGGTCGGCGCCCGTGGCCGCGGCCGTGGTGAACGGCAGGACGAGGCGGGAGGGGTGCGCGGCGTCCCGGTAGATCTTGTGGGTGACAGCCGAAGTAGGAGATGCCGATCGTGCCGACGTTGCCGTCGCACCACGGCTGCGCGGCGACCCACTCGATGAAGTGCGGGGCCGGGCTCGCAGGTGGCCCGGCCCCTCCGGTGCGCGCGGGTCACGCGGTCCAGGGCCGGAGCTTCTCCGGGTTCAGCACGCCCCAGACGTGCCGGATGCGGTCACCGGCGATGTCGAACGCGTACACCGCCACCGTGCTGCCGGCGTCCTCGGCCACCAGGCCGGGCCGCCCGTTGACGGTCCGCTCGACGAGCACGAGACCGGACAGCCTGTCGGCGACACCGACGAAGAACCGCGCCACCTCCTCACCGCCCTCGATCGGGGACGCGACGGCGGTGACGTGGCCACCGCCGTCGCCGACCGCCGTCGCGGCGGGGTCGAGGAGGCCGACGAGTGCCTCGATGTCCTTGGCCTCCCAGGCCTGCGCGAACTCCCTGACGACACCGGCGGCCCGCTCGGCGGGTACGGGACGGGACGGCGGCCGCGCGTCGCGGACACGGCGGCGGGCCGAGGAGGCCAGCTGGCGGCAGGCGGCCGGACTGCGGCCGACGATCTCGGCCACCTCGGGGAAGGAGTAGCGGAAGACGTCGTGCAGCACGAACGCGACGCGTTCGGCGGGGGTCATGGATTCCAGCACGACCAGGAAGGCCATGTGGACCGACTCGTCCAGGGTGACGCGGTCGGCCGGGTCGCCGGTCTCGGCCCCCGGCGCCCGGCCGGACCGCTCGGCCCGTTCCGGCAGCGGCTCGGGGACCCACTGCCCCACGTACCGCTCGCGCCGGGCCCGTGCCGAGCCGAGCAGGTTGAGGCAGATGCGGGTGGCGACCGTGGTCAGCCAGCCGCCGACCGACTCGACGGCCTCCTGGCGCTGCCGGGACATGGCGTACCAGCGGACGTAGGTCTCCTGGACGACGTCCTCGGCGTCGGACAGGGAGCCGAGGAGCCGGTAGGCGAGGTTGGTCAGCCGGCGCCGTTCGCCGACGAGCGCGGCCAGGCTCGGGTCGAGCAGGTCGTCCTGCGGTCCGGGCTGGACGGTCACGGTGTCCCCCGCTTCCTCGTGTCGCGGTCGCTGTCGACGGTCTGACAGAACGGCCCCGCGGAGTGTGAGGCT
>NZ_JBHXFL010000055.1:0-43327 GCF_042724095.1 Streptomyces sp. NPDC127100 | reverse complement strand
CTCCCCGACCGGGAGTGCGGCGCCTACGTCGTGACGGACCGGCGGGCGCCCGGGTCAGGCGCCCGCGACGACCTCCGCCGCGGCCAGGCCGCAGACACGGGCCGCGCCGTGAGTGGCCACGTGCAGCGCGCCGCGGGGCTCGGCCCCGGGCACGCCCATCTCGACCACGACCGTGTCGGGGCGGGCCGCCAGCAGGGTGTCGAGGGCCGCCGCCATCCAGGGGTGGCGGTGCTCGTCGCGGACGACCGCCACGACGCGGCGCGGGCCGGCCGCCGCCAGCACCTCGTCGCCGGCGTCCGGTCCGGCGAAGCTGCCGGTCTCGGTGCCGGGGAGCAGGCGGCGGAGCTCGGCGGCGACGCCCCAGGGGGTCTCGTCGCCGACCGCGATGTTGGCGACCGGGGTGAGCGCGGCGACGTACGGCGGTTCGGTGAGGGGGGTGAAGCCCTCGGCGCCCGTGACGCGCAGGGCGCGGCGGGCCGCGCGCAGGCCCACCTCGCCGTCGGCGGGCACGGACCGCGCGGCGTCCGCCCGGGCCGCCGTCCAGCGGGCCAGGGTACGCACCCGCTCCGCGGCGTCGGCCAGGCGTTCCTCGGGCAGCTCGCCCGTGCGGACCGCCTCCACCAGGGCGTCGCGCAGTCGCCGTACCGTCTCCTCGTCGGCCAGGCCGCCGCCCACGCAGATCGCGTCGGCGCCGGCCGCGACGGCCAGCACGCTGCCGCGTTCGATGCCGTAGGTGCCCGCGATGGCCCGCATCTCCATGCCGTCGGTGACGATCAGGCCGTCGTAGCCCAGCTCGCCCCGGAGCAGGCCGGTGAGGATGCGGCGGGACAGCGTCGCGGGACGGTCCGGGTCGAGGGCCGGGACCAGGATGTGGGCGCTCATCACGGCGCGGCTGCCGGCGGCGATGGCCGCGCGGAACGGCGCCAGGTCGCGCTCGGCCAGCACATCGGCGTCCACGTCGATGCGCGGCAGGGCGTGGTGGGAGTCGACGGCGGTGTCGCCGTGGCCCGGGAAGTGCTTGGTGCAGGCGGCCACGCCCGCGGACTGCAGTCCGGTGACGTAGGCCGCGGTGTGCCGGGCGACCAGGCCGGTGTCCGCGCCGAAGGAGCGCACGCCGATGACCGGGTTGCCGGGGTTGGAGTTGACGTCGGCGGACGGGGCCCAGTTGAGGTTCACCCCGCAGGCGGCGAGGCGGCGGCCCAGTTCGGCGGCGACCTGGCGGGTGAGCACCTCGTCGTCCACCGCGCCGAGGGCGAGGTTGCCGGGGAAGGACGAGCCGGCGCGCACCTCGAGGCGGGTGACGTCGCCGCCCTCCTCGTCGATGGCGACCAGCACGTCCTCGCGCTCGGCGCGCAACTGGGCGGTGAGGGCGGCCAGCTGTTCGTCCGAGGCGATGTTGCGCCCGAACAGGCCGACGGAGGCCAGCCCCTCGCCGAGGCGGCGCAGCACCCAGTCGGGGGCGGTGGTGCCGGTGAAACCGGGCTGGAGGACGGTCAGCGCGTCGCGCGTGAGCGTGTCGGTACCGCTGGCGATTGTCGTCATCGGATGGCGTTATCCCTTCACGGCGCCGTCGGTCAGGCCGCTGACCGCCTTGCGCTGCAGGAAGACGAAGAGGATCAGGATCGGGATGGCGAAGAGGGACGAGGCCGCCATGGTCGCACCCCAGTTGTCGCCGAAGACGGTCTGGAAGCTGGTCAGCCACAGCGGCAGGGTCTGGGACTCCGCCTCCTTGTTGACGACCAGGACGAGGGGGAGCTCGTTCCAGGCGGTGATGAAGCCGAACATCGAGGTGGACATCAGGCCCGGGGCCAGCAGCGGCAGGATGACCAGGCGGAACGACTGGGCGCGGGTGCAGCCGTCGACCATCGCGGACTCCTCCAGCTCCTTCGGCACGGCGGCGACGAAGCCGCGCAGCGTCAGGATGGTGAAGGGCAGGATCATCATCATGTAGAAGAGCGTGAGCGGTACGAGGCTGTTCAGCATCGACGCGTCGCGCACGATCATGTAGATGGCGATGACCATGACTTCCCAGGGCGCCATCTGGGCGAGCATGAAGCCGACGATGAAACCGCGCCGCCCCCTGAACCGCATCCGCGCCAGGGCGAAGGCCCCGGCCAGCGCGATGACCAGCGAGAAGACCACCGCGCAGACGGTGACGACGAGCGAGTTGGTGACGTACGTCCAGAAGTGGTCGGCGTCGACCGCGGTCCTGAAGTGCTCGAGGGTGATGTCGGTCGGGAACCAGACCGGGTCCTCCGAAATGATGTCGCCGGCCGGCTTGAAGGCCGTGGCGAACATCCAGTACACGGGGAAGACGAGGCCGATGAACAGGACGGCGGCCGTGACGTTGGGCCACAGGCGGCCGAAGAGTGAGCGCTTCACAGCTCGTCCTCCTCTTGCTTGAGCACGATCCTGAGGTAGTAGGCGGTCAGGCCGAGCAGGATCAGGATGGTCAGGACCGCGATCGCGGCGCCCATGCCGTAGTGCTGGTTGCCGACGCCCTCGATGTAGGCGTAGACGGGCAGGATCTCGGTGAGACGGTCGGGGCCGCCGCCGTTGAACGTGTAGACCTGGACGAACGCCTTGAAGATCCAGATGATCTCCAGGAAGGTCGTCGCGTAGAGGAACGGCCGCAGGAACGGCAGGGTGACCGTGGTGAAGCTGCGCCAGACGCCGGCTCCGTCGAGGGAGGCGGCCTCGTACAGCTCGCCCGGGATGGTGGTGGTCGCCGCGTACAGGTTGATCGCGACGAACGGGACGGACATCCACACGATCAGCACGGTGACGACGAAGAAGGTCGAGAACTGGCTGCCGGTCCAGCTGAAGTCGGCCATGGAGTGCCAGCCGAGCTTGTCCAGCACCCAGTTGACGACGCCGAAGCGCTGGGCGAAGAGCCACTGGTAGACGGTGGTCGCGGCGACCACCGGCATCGCCCACGCCAGCACCAGGCCGATCAGCAGCACGAGCCGCATCACCCTGCCGAGGCGGGCGAGCAGCAGGCCGATCAGGCCGCCCAGCACCATGGTGAGGACGACGTTGACCGCCGTGAACAGGATCGAGCGGAGGGTGACCCGCCAGAAGTCCTCGCCGGTGAGGACCTCCTTGTAGTTGTCGACGCCGGTCCACTCGGTGACGTGCTGGATCAGCTGCGCCATGTTGAGGTTCTGGAAGGACAGCAGGCCGTCCTTCAGCAGCGGCCACCCGAGCAGCAGCACCGTGGCCGCGCAGGCCGGCAGCAGCAACAGGTACGGGACGAGCGCGCCGGCGCGCGACGCGGCTCTCGGTTTCGCCTGGCCGGTGTTCCCGCCGTCCGCCTTGCGGACGTCCGACGGGCCTCGGGGCGGCCGTTCGGTCTGCACGGTCATGCTCGCGGTCTCTCTTCTTCTCGACCTGTCCCACTCGAGCCGGGGCGGGGGCCCTCGTGCAGCGGCCCCCGCCCCGGCTCACCCGGTGTTACTGCTGCTGCGCCAGGCGCTTGTTGAACTCGCCTTCGACCTGCTTGGCGGCCTCCGCCGGGGACTTGCCCTTCAGCACGGCCGTCAGATAGGTCTTGATCGGGTTGGGGTCGTTCTCGACCGCGGCCCACTCCGGGATCAGCGGCGTGGTGCCACCGCCCGCGGCGGCCGGCGCGGCGGCCTCGGCGGCGGCGTTGCCCTGGAGGTTGCTCTGCAGCGACTCCTTGTTCGGGATGACGCCGTTGGCCTTGGCCAGCGCACCCTCGTACTTGTCGGAGAGGGCCAGCTTCAGGAACTCCTTGGCCAGCTCCTGCTTCTTGCTGCCCGCGGCGACGGCCAGGTTGGAGCCGCCGAGGAAGACGCCCTCGGGCTTGCCGGCCGTGGCACCCGGGATGGTGAAGTAGCCGAGGTCCTTCTCGATCGCCGGGTTGGCGGTGATCGCCGTGCCGGCCTCCCAGCCCATGCCGATGAAGGCGCCGGTCTTGCCCTTGGCGAAGATCTCGCCCTGCTGCGGGGTGGCCTCGTCCTTGTCCTTGGGCGCCTTGGAGAGGGCCTGGAACTTCTTGTAGGTCTCGGTGGCCGCGGCGATCTTCGGGTCGGCCAGGTTGGAGACGTACTTGTCGCCGTCCTTCTTGACCAGCTCGGCGCCCTCACCGACGGCCAGGCCCACGAAGTGGTACCAGTTCTGGCCGGGCAGGTAGATCGGCTCGGCGTCGGTCTTCTCGCCGATCGTCTTGAGGTCGTTGTAGAACTCGTCGCGGGTCTTGGGCGTGTCCTTGATGCCCGCGTCCGCCCAGATCTTCTTGTTGTAGATGACCACGCGGTTGACCACGAACCACGGGGCGGCGTACTGCTTGCCGTCGAAGACCGCGGACTCGTTGAGGGACTCGGACCAGTCGGCGCCGAGCCCGCTCTTGAGGTCGCCCAGGTCCGCCAGGCCGCCGGTCTTGGCGTAGGCAGGGGTCTGGGTGTTGCCGATCTCGAAGACGTCGGGCGGGTTCTCCTCGGAGAGGGCGGTGGTCAGCTTCTGCTGGATACCGTTCCACTTCTGGATCTCGAACTTGACCTTGGCCTTGGTCTTCGCCTCGAACTCCTTGGCGAGGTCCGCCTGCCACTGGTCGGGCGAGGAGCCGTCCATCACCCACACGGTCAGCGTCTGGCCGGCGTAGCCGTCCGCCCCGGCCTTCTTGCCGTCGTCGCCGCCGTCGTCGCCCCCGCACGCCGCGATCGAGACCATCATGCCCGCGATACCGATCGCGGCTATCAGCTTGCGCTTCACGCCACCCTCCTCAGGGATGCCACAAAACCCCCCTGCCTCCCCGCGGTTGCTCGTCGACGCGGACCGCCCATGGGGCCGGGACCTGGACCAATGGTGTAGACCAGTAGGGGGAGCTTGGCCCAGACCAATAGGGCTGTCAAGGGTGTTCAAGCGCCCTCCGGGCGTCCGTGATGCGACCGAGATATGCAGGGACCTTTCATTGCGCAAGCGACACATCGGACGGACCGGCGCCGGGTGTACCACCGCCGCCGGAAGAGGTGCCGCCACCGGCCCGGCGGCGCGTACCAGCCGCCTCGGACGGCGCGGTGGACTAGACCAACGGGGACCTCGGAGGTATACAGAAGGGATCACGGAGCGTGCGGGATCCTCCCCACACGAACCCGTGCCACGATGTGAGCCGTGGCCGATAGGGGATGTCGGTCGCTTCGGCACCCGGAGCCGGGAAGGCAGAGCATGAGCACCGAGGTCAGCAGTGCGGAGAACGAGGGTGGGGCGACCGTCCGTACCGCGCGCGTGCCCAAGTACTACCGACTGAAGAAGCACCTGCTCGACATGACCCGGACGCAGGCGCCGGGCACGCCGGTCCCGCCCGAGCGCACGCTGGCCGCGGAGTTCGACACCTCGCGCACGACCGTGCGCCAGGCCCTGCAGGAGCTGGTCGTCGAGGGCCGCCTCGAGCGCATCCAGGGCAAGGGCACCTTCGTCGCCAAGCCCAAGGTGTCGCAGGCGCTGCAACTCACCTCGTACACCGAGGACATGCGGGCCCAGGGCCTCGAACCCACCTCGCAGCTGCTGGACATCGGCTACATCACCGCCGACGAACGCCTCGCCGGGCTGCTGGACATCACGGCGGGCGGGCGGGTGCTGCGCATCGAGCGCCTGCGCATGGCCAACGCCGAGCCCATGGCCATCGAGACGACCCACCTGTCGGCGAAGCGCTTCCCCGCCCTGCGCAGGTCGCTGGTGAAGTACACCTCCCTCTACACCGCCCTCGCCGAGGTGTACGACGTCCATCTCGCCGAGGCCGAGGAGACCATCGAGACCTCGCTGGCCACCCCGCGCGAGGCCGGCCTGCTCGGCACCGACGTCGGCCTGCCGATGCTGATGCTCTCCCGGCACTCGCTGGACCGCACGGGCCAGCCGGTGGAGTGGGTGCGGTCGGTCTACCGCGGCGACCGCTACAAGTTCGTGGCCAGGCTGAAGCGCCCCTAGGGTCCGCCGTTCGGGTCGGGCCGGCTGAGGGAGCCGGTGCGTCCCGGCCGGCCCGAGCGTGCCACGCCCCGCGACGCCGACATGATCCGGACGCAGGCCCCCAGCAGCCGCCCCGGCCGCGCGGCGTGCGACGTTGCGGATGAGGACCGATATACGGACGAGGTCTTCCGCTTTCCAGACGCCGTCACCTACATTTTCGTGCGCACTGCACCAGGTGATCAGCGAGGGGACGGAGCCACCGCATGTCGCAAGCCCCGGAAGTGAACAGAGGGCCGACGGTGACGCCGGTGCGCGTCGTCATCGGCCTCTGTCTTGTCGCACCGTTCGTCGCCATGCTGTGGGTCGGGTCGTACGCCAAGACGGACCCCACCCTCATCGGCATCCCGTTCTTCTACTGGTACCAGATGGCGTGGGTGCTGATCTCCACCCTGCTGACGGTGACGGCGTACAAGCTCTGGCAGCGTGACCAGCGCGCCCGCCGGGAAGGCGGAGCCAAGTGAACGACGGCGTGAACGGCGTCGCACTCGCCGTCTTCATCCTCTTCTTCGTGCTCGTCACCGCGATGGGCTTCCTGGCCGCCCGCTGGCGCAAGGCCGAGAACGAGCACAGCCTCGACGAGTGGGGCCTCGGCGGCCGCTCGTTCGGCACCTGGGTCACCTGGTTCCTGCTGGGCGGCGACCTCTACACGGCGTACACCTTCGTGGCCGTCCCGGCGGCGATCTACGCGGCCGGCGCGTCCGGCTTCTTCGCGGTGCCGTACACGATCCTGGTCTACCCGCTGATCTTCACCTTCCTGCCCCGCCTGTGGTCGGTCTCCCACAAGCACGGGTACGTGACGACCTCGGACTTCGTGCGCGGCCGGTTCGGTTCGAAGGGCCTGTCGCTGGCGGTCGCCGTCACCGGCATCCTCGCCACGATGCCCTACATCGCGCTCCAGCTGGTCGGCATCCAGGCCGTGCTCGACGTGATGGGCGTCGGCGGCGGGGAGGACACCAACTGGTTCGTCAAGGACCTGCCGCTGCTGATCGCCTTCGGTGTGCTGGCGGCGTACACCTACTCGTCGGGTCTGCGCGCCCCCGCGCTGATCGCGTTCGTGAAGGACACGCTGATCTACATCGTGATCGCCGTGGCGATCATCTACATCCCGATCAAGCTCGGCGGCTTCGACGACATCTTCGCCAAGGCGGGCGAGGCGTTCGGCCAGACCAACGAGGCCACCGGGAAGCCGCGCGGCGCGGTGGTGCCGGGCGAGGCGAGCCAGTGGACGTACGCCACGCTGGCGCTCGGCTCGGCGCTCGCGCTCTTCATGTACCCGCACTCGATCACCGCGACGCTGTCCTCCCGCAGCCGTGAGGTGATCCGCCGCAACACCACGATCCTGCCGCTGTACTCCCTGATGCTCGGCCTGCTCGCGCTGCTGGGCTTCATGGCGATCGCGGCCGGGGTCAAGGTGGACAACGGCCAGCTGGCGATCCCGCAGCTGTTCGAGGACATGTTCCCGGACTGGTTCGCGGGCGTGGCCTTCGCGGCGATCGGCATCGGCGCCCTGGTCCCGGCGGCGATCATGTCGATCGCGGCCGCGAACCTCTTCACCCGCAACATCTACAAGGACTTCATCAAGCCCGACGCCACCCCGGAACAGGAGACGAAGGTCTCCAAGCTGGTGTCGCTGCTGGTGAAGGTAGGCGCGCTGATCTTCGTCCTCGGCATGGACAAGACCGTCGCGATCAACTTCCAGCTGCTCGGCGGCATCTGGATACTGCAGACCTTCCCGGCCCTGGTGGGCGGTCTGTTCACCCGCTGGTTCCACCGCTGGGCCCTGCTCGGCGGCTGGGCGGTCGGCATGGTCTACGGCACGGCCGCCGCCTACGGGGTCGCCTCGCCGACGCAGGCGCACTTCGGCGGATCCTCGAAGGAGATCCCGGGCATCGGCGAGATCGGCTACATCGGCCTCACCGCCTTCGTGCTGAACGTCCTGGTCACCGTGGTCCTGACCTTCGTCCTGAAGGCCGTCAAGGCACCCGAGGGCGTCGACGAGACCCGGCCGGGCGACTACACGGCGGACGCGGGCGACCCGGGCGTCCAGACGGAGCTGCCCCCGGCCACCGCGGGCACCTCGCACTGATCCCCCGATCCGACGGGCCGCCGGAGAAATCCGGCGGCCCGTCGTCGTATCCGTGGGGCACACTCGGCCCATGGACTTCGTGATCAGACAGGCGTCGCCCGACGAGTACCGGGCCCTCGGCGACATCACCGCCCGCGCCTATCTCGACGACGGACTGCTCGACTTCGGGGAGAGCGACTCCTACCTCGGCGAGCTGCGGGACGTCGCCAAGCGGGCCGCGGCGGCCCAGGTGCTCGCCGCCGCCGCGGACGGGCGGATCCTCGGCGGCGTGACCTTCGTGCCGTCCGGCGGCCCCATGGCCGACATCGCCCGGCCCGGCGAGGCCGAGATACGCATGCTCGCCGTCCACCACGAGGCGCGGGGACGCGGCGTCGGCGAGGCCCTCGTGCGGTCGTGCGTCGACCGCGCCCGGGCCGTCGGGGGCTGCGCACGCGTCGTGCTGTCGACGCAGCGGACGATGCACACCGCCCACCGGCTCTACGAACGCCTGGGCTTCGTCCGCACGCCCGAGCGGGACTGGAACCCCGTGCCGGAGCTCGACGACATCACGCTGCTCACCTACCAACTGACGCTCTGACACCAGCGCGGCACAACATCTGGGGGTGCTCGCGGAACCCGGCACAAGATGTATGCTCATGCTCGCTGTCGCCGCAGGGGAATCCGGTGTGAATCCGGAACTGTCCCGCAACGGTGTACTCGTGTGTGTTCGCGTATCCGCGTGAGCGCCACGGGCTCGAGTCCGAGGACCTGCCGACAGTGCGCCCGGCCGTCCCGGTCCGGGTGCCATGACGTCCGGGCCTCGCGGAATGGGCCGGTGGACGCGACGCCGCGCGCGCTCGTGAGCTGCCCCCTGCCCTCCGCCTGGCCCCGTGCCGAGCGAGGGAGTGCCCCACGTGACCATCGCGCCAGCCGACCCGGCCTCAGTGTCCGCTGCGACGGCTTCTGCGATCCCCGTGACCGAGGAACCCGACGGACCCGGTGCCGCCCTGCTGCGGACCCTGACCGGCCTCACCGCCGATCTCCCCGACGCCGACCCCGGCCGGGTCGCCGCCGCCGCGCTGCGCGGCCGGTCCGCGCGGGCCGACGAGGCGGAACTGCGGGAGCTCGCCACGGAGGCCGCGGCCGGTCTGATCTCGGAGGACCCGGTCTACTCCCGGCTGGCCGCCCGGCTGCTGACCCTCGGCATCCGCGCCGAGGCCGCCTCCCAGGGCGTCACCTCCTTCACCGAGTCCGTCGCCACCGGCCACCGCGAGGGCCTGATCGCCGACCGCACGGCCGAATTCGTCCGGTCGCACGCGGCCCGCCTGGACGCGCTGACCGACCCGGCCGCCGACGACCGCTTCGGCTACTTCGGACTGCGCACGCTGTACAGCCGCTATCTGCTCCGGCACCCGCTCACCCGCAAGGTCGTCGAGACGCCCCAGCACTTCCTGCTGCGCGTGGCCGCCGGACTCGCCGAGGACGACACCGACCGGTCGGTGGACGAGGTCGCCGCGCTGTACGGGCTGATGAGCCGCCTGGACTACCTGCCCTCCTCCCCCACCCTCTTCAACTCCGGCACCCGGCACGCCCAGATGTCGTCCTGCTACCTCCTCGACTCCCCCCTGGACGAGCTGGACTCCCTCTACGACCGCCTCCACCAGGTCGCGCGCCTGTCCAAGCACGCCGGCGGCATCGGCATCGCCTACTCCCGCGTCCGCGCCCGGGGTTCGCTGATCCGCGGCACCAACGGGCACTCCAACGGCATCGTCCCGTTCCTGAAGACGCTGGACGCCTCGGTCGCCGCGGTGAACCAGGGCGGCCGGCGCAAGGGCGCGGCGGCGGTCTACCTGGAGACCTGGCACGCCGACATCGAGGAGTTCCTGGAGCTGCGGGACAACACCGGCGAGGACGCCCGGCGCACGCACAACCTGAACCTCGCGCACTGGATCCCGGACGAGTTCATGCGCCGGGTGGACGCGGACGGGCCGTGGTCGCTGTTCTCGCCCTCGGACGTGCCGGAGCTGGCCGACCTGTGGGGCGCGGAGTTCGACGCGGCCTACCGGGAGGCCGAGGCGAAGGGCCTGGCCAGGAAGACCCTCCCGGCCCGCGAGCTGTACGGCCGCATGATGCGCACCCTCGCGCAGACCGGCAACGGCTGGATGACCTTCAAGGACACCGCCAACCGCACGGCCAACCAGACCGCCGAGCCGGGCCACGTGGTGCACTCCTCCAACCTCTGCACGGAGATCCTGGAGGTCACGGACGACGGGGAGACGGCGGTCTGCAACCTCGGGTCGGTCAACCTCGGCGCCTTCGTGACCGGCGGCGACATCGACTGGGAGCGGCTGGACGCCACGGTCCGCACGGCGGTCACCTTCCTGGACCGGGTCGTCGACATCAACTTCTACCCGACCGAGCAGGCGGGCCGCTCCAACGCCCGCTGGCGCCCGGTCGGCCTCGGCGCGATGGGCCTGCAGGACGTCTTCTTCCGGCTGCGCCTGCCCTTCGACTCCGCCGAGGCCAGGGCCCTGTCCACGCGCATCGCCGAGCGGATCATGCTCGCCGCGTACGAGACGTCCGCCGACCTCGCCGAGCGCAACGGCCCGCTGCCGGCCTGGGAGAAGACCCGCACCGCCCGGGGCGTGCTGCACCCCGACCACTACGACGTGCGGACGGCCTGGCCGGAGCGCTGGGCGGCGCTGCGGACGCGCATCGCGACGACCGGGCTGCGCAACTCGCTGCTCCTCGCCATCGCGCCGACCGCCACGATCGCCTCCATCGCGGGCGTCTACGAGTGCATCGAGCCGCAGGTGTCCAACCTGTTCAAGCGCGAGACGCTGTCCGGGGAGTTCCTCCAGGTCAACTCGTACCTGGTCGACGACCTCAAGCGGCTCGGCGTGTGGGACGCCCGCACCCGCGAGGCGCTGCGCGAGGCGAACGGCTCGGTGCAGGGCTTCGCCTGGATCCCCGAGGACGTGCGCGCGCTGTACCGCACCGCGTGGGAGATCCCGCAGCGCGCCCTCATCGACATGGCCGCCGCCCGTACCCCGTACCTCGACCAGGCCCAGTCGCTGAACCTGTTCCTGGAGACGCCGACCATCGGGAAGCTGTCCTCGATGTACGCCTACGCCTGGAAGCAGGGCCTGAAGACCACGTACTACCTGCGTTCCCGCCCGGCGACCCGGATCGCGCGCGCCGCCGGCCGGGCCGCCGTGCCCGTGCAGGCCGCCCCGGACCCCGAAGCGGTCGCCTGCTCCCTGGAAAACCCCGAGTCCTGCGAGGCCTGCCAGTAATGACCACCGAGACCCCCGCCGTGAAGAACCTGCTCGACCCGGGCTTCGAACTGACCCTGCGCCCCATGCGCTACCCGGACTTCTACGAGCGCTACCGGGACGCCATCAAGAACACCTGGCACGTCGAGGAGGTCGACCTCCACTCGGACGTCGCCGACCTCGCGAAGCTCAGCCCCGAGGAGCAGCACCTCATCGGACGGCTGGTGGCCTTCTTCGCGACGGGCGACTCCATCGTCGCGAACAACCTGGTGCTGACCCTCTACAAGCACATCAACTCCCCCGAGGCGCGGCTGTACCTGAGCCGGCAGCTCTTCGAGGAGGCCGTCCACGTCCAGTTCTACCTGACGCTGCTGGACACCTACCTGCCCGACCCGGACGACCGTGCCGCCGCCTTCGCGGCCGTGGAGAACATCCCCTCGATCCGCGAGAAGGCCGAGTTCTGCTTCCGGTGGATGGACTCGGTCGAGTCGATCGACCGCCTGGAGACCAGGGCCGACCGCCGTCGTTTCCTGCTCAACCTCATCTGCTTCGCCGCGTGCATCGAGGGCCTGTTCTTCTACGGCGCCTTCGCCTACGTGTACTGGTTCCGCAGCCGGGGCCTGCTGCACGGCCTGGCCACCGGCACCAACTGGGTGTTCCGCGACGAGACGATGCACATGTCCTTCGCCTTCGACGTGGTCGACACCGTCCGCAAGGAGGAGCCGGACCTCTTCGACGACGAGCTGCGCCGGCAGGTCACCGACATGCTGCGGGAGGCCGTCGAGGCCGAGCTGCAGTTCGCGCGCGACCTGTGCGGTGACGGCCTCCCGGGCATGAACACCGACTCGATGCGGCAGTACCTGGAGTGCGTGGCCGACCAGCGCCTGACGCGCCTCGGCTTCGCCCCGGTGTACGGCTCCGAGAACCCCTTCTCCTTCATGGAGCTCCAGGGGGTTCAGGAGCTGACCAACTTCTTCGAGCGGCGCCCCTCGGCGTACCAGGTGGCGGTGGAGGGCACCGTCGACCTGTCCGAGGACTTCTGAGGCGTCGCGTTCCGGACGGCCTCCCGGGTCTCCTGGTCCCTCCGGGCCTCCCTGAGCTGACGGTCGATGCGCCGGTCGCGCACGATGCCGAACACCGAGGGGAGGACCATGAGGACCAGGAGTCCGAAGGTCGCGAGCATTCCGATCAGGGCTTCTGTCTGGTCTGCGGTCATGTCACTACTGTCGCGCCTCGGACTCCTTACCGGGAGTGGCAGGACTGCCGCAGGGCCTCGATTTCCTGCCACTTCCGGGGCACACTGGCAGCATGCTGAAGAACGTGGCCGCCGTTCTGCTGGACGGCGCGCATCCCTTTGAACTCGGCGTCGTGTGCGAGGTGTTCGGCATCGACCGCAGCGACGACGGGCTTCCCCGGTACGACTTCGCGGTGGTGTCCGCGGAGGGCCCGACGCTGCGCACCCACGTCGGAGGGCTCACCGTGTCGACGCCGTACGGGCTCGACCGGCTGGACGAGGCCGACCTGATCACCGTGCCGGCCGGGAGCGACTTCACGCACCGGGAGTATCCGCCCGCGCTGCTGGACGCCCTGCGGCGGGCCGTGGACCGGGGGACGCGGGTGCTGAGCGTGTGCTCGGGGGTCTTCGTGCTCGGTGCCGCGGGGCTGCTGGAGGGGCGGCGGTGCGCGGTGCACTGGCACCACGCCGACGAGCTGGCCCGGCGGCACCCGGGGGCACGGGTCGAGGCGGACGTGCTCTACGTCGACGAGGACCCGGTGATCACCTCCGCCGGCACGGCCGCCGGGATCGACGCCTGTCTGCACATCGTGCGCAAGGAGCAGGGGCCGGAGGTCGCCAACAAGATCGCCCGGCGCATGGTCGTACCGCCGCACCGGGACGGCGGTCAGGCGCAGTACATCGAGCGGCCGCTGCCGCGCTCCTCCTGCGACAGCGTCGGCGAGGTGCTGGCCTGGATGGAGCAGCACCTCGACCAGGAGGTCACCGTCGAGCAGCTCGCGGCCCGGGCGCTCATGTCCCCGCGCACCTTCGCCCGCCGCTTCCAGCAGGAGACGGGCACGACGCCCTACCGCTGGATCCTGCGCCAGCGCGTGCTGCTGGCCCAGCGGCTGCTGGAAGCGACGGACGAGACGATGGACACGGTGGCCCGGCGCACCGGCTTCGGTACGGCGGCGGCCCTGAGGCACCAGTTCGTCAGGGCTCTCGGCACCACCCCGCACGCCTACCGGCGCACCTTCCGGGGCTCCGAGGCCGCCGCCTGAGCCGCGTCGCCGCGGCACTCACCTCGCCACGGGCCTGACCAGCAGGTCGTGCGGACGCAGCGTGATGCCGACGCGCACCGCGTCGTTCGAGCCCGGTACCTGCTCGAAGCGGTACCTGGCGGCGAGCGCCGCCGTGATCAGCGTCAGCTGCGCCATCGAGAAGTGGTCGCTCGGGCACTTGCGATTGCCCACGCTGAACGGCCGCATGGCGTATTTCGGCAGTTCCGTCACGCGCTCCGGAAGCCATCGGTCCGGGTCGAACTCCAGGTTGCGGGCGTACGACTTCGGATCGCGCTGGATTGCGTACGGACTGTAGATGATGTCCGCCCCGGCCGGAATGCGGTAGCCACCGAGTTCCGTCTCGACCACCGCACGCCGCGTCAATACCCATACCGCGGGGCGCAAACGCATGGTCTCCACGATGACATTGCCGGTGTGCGTGAGCCGGCGAACGTCCTCGAATGCCACAGGACGTCCACCGGTCACCTCTTCCACCTCGTCGCGTATGCGGTCGGCATGTTCCGGGTGTTCGGCAAGTGCCCGGAGCAACCACATGATCGTGGAGGCGATGGTTTCGCTGCCGGGGGTGAGGATCGCGACGACCTGGTCGTGGATCTCCTGTTCCCCGATCGGGTCGCCATTGTCGTCCTCGGCCTCCAGCAAAGCCGTCAGCAAATCGTCCGGCTTTTGACCGGACGCGCGACGCTCGGCGATGATCTCGTCCACCACGAGGTGCAGATCAGCCAGCGCATTGTTGAATTCGCGATTGGCCGGCAGCGGCAGCCGGTACAGCGGCCCCAGCGGGACGACCATCCGCCGGTACATGCCGCGGAAGACGGTGGCGAGGGCGAGGCACAGGCGCTCGGCGCGCTCGTCCATGTACTGGCCGCGCAGCAGGCACCGGGCCGCGACGCGCACGGCGACGCGGAAGGACTCGGAGGTGGCGTCGACGGTCTCCCCCGGCCGCCAGCGCTCGGCGAGCGCGTGCGCCTCCTCCTCCATGATCGGCCCGTAGGCGGGGATCGCGTCCAGTTTGAAGGCGGGCTGGATGGTGCGCCGCTGGCGCCGGTGCAGCGGGCCGTTGGCGGTCGCCACGCCCTCCTTGCCGAGCAGGCCCTCCAGCGACTCCCACAGCGGGCCGGCGATGTGGTAGTCGGGGCTCAGCGCGAGGGCGCCGGTGAGCGCCGGAGTGGTGACCGCGTACACGGTCTTCGGGCCGAGCCGGATGCGTACGACGTCGCCGTGGTCGCGCAGCTGGGCCATGAAGGCCAGCGGGTCGCGGGCCAGCCTCCAGCCGTGCCCGAGGAGCGGAACGCCGCCGCCCGCGACGGGCGGCTCGCGCAGCTCCGCCGCGTCGTCGGTCCGGGTCCCGGGGTTGACCGAATCGACGGTCATTTCTCACCTGCCGCTTCGTTGTTGACGTACGGGGGCGTGGACCGGTCGTCCCAGCTGTCGACCATGTACCGGCCGGACTCGTGATGGAACCAGTAGACGGAACTGAACCAGTTCCGCATATTGCCGACGCAGGCCCGCACGGCGCCGCTCAGTTCCTTTCCGCGCACGGTCCCGTCGGCGAGCCGGTCGGCGAACCGCAAGGCGTCCTGTTCGGCGGCGAGGAATTCCGTGACACATTCCTCGACGCGCCGCCGGACTTCCTCCACAGCTTCTTCCAGGGTCAGTTGGTGATAGGTGATGAGACTGATTCCGAGATTGTGGACCTCGTCGCCCGCTATTTCCTTCGGAAGCGAGCAGAGGTCGTTGTACCAGGCAGCGAATTCCTGGCTCAGAAGTGCCGCCCGCCGGTATGCGGGATGTTTTCGCACGGCGTCCGGGAGTTCGCACCCGGCGCTCGGCTCCAGCAGGTCGGTCCAGATCCAGTGCGCGAAGGTGAGCCGGCGCAAGTCCAGGTAATCCTCGACGCCCGGCACGACTCCGTGGGTGCGGTTGCGGAATTCCCGGTCGTACGCGTCGATCACCGCGTGGAAGTGCCGGGCGAACCGGGCGTTCCACGTCGGCGGCAGGAAGGCGTACAGCCGCCGCACACTGTCGGCGAAAGCGGCGACCAGCGCGTCCTCGTGGTGCAGGTGGTCCGCGGGCGAGTCCAGGGCCGTGTGCAGCCGGTCCCGCAGCTGCCGCCAGGCGGCCGGCCGGCCGTGGACGATGTCACGGTCGTGCCGGTCGTCCCAGACGAAGAACCACGCGCTGTAGTCGGCTATCGCCTGGAGGACCTCGTCGGGGGCGCCGAGGTAGTACCCGGCCATGAGGTCGGTGTAGCACAGGCCATCGGCATATTCCTCGACCTTGTCCGCCGGCATGAGCCGCTTTTCGAGCAGCCACGTGCGGGTCTTCTCCTGGAGCTTCGGCCAATACGGGTGCAGTCGCCGGGTGAATTCCGCCTCGATCACCGGGAGTGAGAGCTGCGGTGGAACTGCGATCGCGGTCGGTGTCGCTGTGGTGCCGTGTGGGAAAGCATGCACGAACAAACCCCTCTCAGCCGCCGGTGGCGCACACCTCTCGCTGAGCGGGGCGTGCGCCGTTGCGTATCCCCGCTCAACCATTCAGCACCACAACTGACCGTCCTGGGAACGGATTTGCTCCATTCACTACCCCACGGCGCCTGAATTCTCCTGTTGTGTGTCGGCTTCGGGATCTCCGGGCTAGCAGCAGGGAAGGAACAGTCGCGGACACACGAACGGCGCCCGCTCGGATGGGACCGAACGGGCGCCGTGCGTCTGGGGCTTGTGAGGCGGAGGTGAGGCTCAGTCGTTCGCGACCACGGGGTAGCGCGGCTCGTTCTCGGCCATCTGCCGCAGCGCGTCCTTGCGTTCGCGCTTGGAGAGCCGGTCGATGTAGAGGTACCCGTAGAGGTGGTCGGTCTCGTGCTGCAGACACCGTGCGAAGTAGCCGGTGCCGCGCACCTTGATCGGGTCGCCCTTCTCGTCCTGCCCGGTCACCTCGGCGTAGTCGGGGCGGGCGAGCGGCGCGTAGGCGGTCGGCACCGACAGGCAGCCCTCGTTGCTGTCGTCCAGGCGGCGCCGGTCGGCGGGCAGCTCGACGAGCCGCGGGTTGCAGACCACGCCGACGTGGCGGACGCCCTCGTCGTCGGGGCAGTCGTAGACGAAGACCTTCTTGTCGACGCCGATCTGGTTGGCGGCCAGGCCCACGCCCTCGGCGGTGCGCTGGCTGGCGAACATGTCCGCGACGAGCTGCTGGAGGTCCTCGCCGAAGTCGGTGACGTCCTGGCACTCCTTGTGCAGCACCGGATTGCCGACCACCGTGATCGGCCGCGAGGTACCGCGCTCACGCCAGGCCGTCTCGCGCTCCTCGCAGTCCTCGGTGTCCACGACGAAGCCCTCGTCGTCCACGGGGAGCACGCCCGCGTGCTGCTGATCGGTGTCCTGCTGCGCCATGACCGACGTACGCCTTCCTCATGAAACCCGGGTGATGCCTGATACAGGGTACGGGGAAAGGGACGACGGCCTCAGCAGACCTCTTCGAGATCCCGCCAGTCCCGGGAATCCGGGCTGTCCGCCACCCACCCGTCCAGCAGCCCCCGCACCAGGGAGGCCGGCGCGGCCACACCGCACTCCCGCTCCGGCACCCACAGCTGCCCGTCGGTCCGGTGCCCGAGCGGCCCCGGGTGCCCCGGCTCGCTCTGATCGTGCGGGTCGAGATGCTCGCCGTCGCCCTCGTCGGACGGCATCCGGGACTCCGAGCACGTCCGGCACAGCAGCCGCACGGAGGACGACCAGTCCTCGGCGGCGAACCCGGCGTCGGCGGCGAGCTGCTCCAGCGCGTCCCGGTCCGCCTCGGTGGCGGCCTCCAGGAGGACCACCCAGGTGGGCACGGGCGACGGCGCCCACAGCTCGATCTCGTCGAAGACCGGGTAGGCGTGTCCGGCGGCCGTGGTCCGCTCCCCGTGCGGGACGCCGTCGTGCAGCACGACCTCGCCCCAGCGCCGCCCGGAGGACGGCAGCGGAATGGACAGCACCTCGATGCGGGCGGGGTCGAGCCGCCGCCCCCACACCACCTCGGCCTCCCCCTCGGGCGACAGCCGTACGGCCGCGCTGCCGAGGTCCATGCCGAGGGGTTCGCCGGCGTCCGTGGCGTCGCCGGGCGTCTTCAGCCCGTAGGCCTGCCACGCGCGGCGGGCCAGGGGCCAGTCCTGCAGGGCGGTCGCGGCGATGCCCACGTTCCACCAGTCGGGCGCTCCGCTGTCCCGGTCGAGCAGCGCCACGGCCCGCAGGCCGGCAGCTCTGGCCTGCTCCCAGTCGTGCCGGAACTTGTGCAGCAGGGCGAGGTTGAACCACGACTCCGACAGCCAGGGTTCCAGGTCGGCGGCCCGCGTCAGCAGCGCGCCCGCGTCCTCGTAGCGACCGTCGCCGATCAGCGTGAACGCACGGTCGGTGGCCTGCCGCCAGGAGGCGGAGGGCCGGTGCCGTCCCTTGCCGAAGATCCTCACGATTCCCGCCTGCCAGTTCCGTTCTGTGGGCTGGCTGTGCCTTTTCGCGCCCCCGGACACCCTCTCCTGCGCATCAAACCATGTACGGCCTGCGGGGCGCTCATTACCCATGGGTTACCCAGCCGAGGGCGAGGTAAGGCTGCCTCGGGAGAGCACTCGGGCCAGTGCCTCCACGACGTCGGGAGCGTAGTCGCCGGCGGTGGCGAGGCGCAGCTCCTCCAGGGCGGAGAGGTCGCCGCCGGGGCCGGCGTCCCGCGCCTTCTCCTCGTAGGCGTTCACCGCGCGCACGATCCGCGCCGCGACCGGCTGGTCGTGGCAGGGGTCGGCCTGCCGCTCCACCACCACGGCGACCGCGGCGTCGACCCCGGTCTGGCGGACGACGGCCCCGCCGAGCAGCGCGATCCGCCGCTGTTCGGCCACGGGCAGGCCGGCCGTGGCTCCCGCCGGGACCGGGTCGACGAGGCTCAGCTGTCCGATGTCGTGCATGAGGGCCGCGTACTCCAGCACCGTCAGCTCGGGCCCGGACAGCCCCAGGTCGCGTCCGACGGCCGCGCTGAGCTCGGCGACGCGGCGGGCGTGGCCGGCGGGGGTGTACCCGGCGATCTCGGTGGCCCGGGCCAGGGAGGCGATGGTCTGCCGGTAGGTGGCCCGGACGGCGGCGTACCGCCGGTAGGACAGCTGCGTGAGCAGCAGCGGCACGCAGAAGACGGGCAGTGCCCACAGTCCCGCGACGGCCACCGCGAGTGCCATCACCGCCCCCGTCGCGCACACCGCGGAGGTGACGCCGACCATGGCGCGCAGTTCCTCGCGCAGTAGCGGGCCGAAGGGCCACCCCGTACGCGCGTGGGCCGGCGCCGCGGCGAGCACGGCGTCGCAGAGCGCGGTCAGGGCGAGCAGCGCGATCAGCAGCAGGGCGTGGGCGGGGCCGCCCCAGTCGTGGAAGGTGCCCCGGGCGGCCGGCGGCTGGAAGCACACGGCGGCGAAGGCGACGGTGAGCAGGCGCCGCGCCAGGTGGTCGAGCACGGGTCCGTGTCCGCGCGCGATGTGCGGGACGCTGCCGAGCAGGGAGGCGACGAGCACCACGGTGACGGTCTGGGCGACCCCGTGGTGCACGGGCCGTCCGGCGTTCTCCCCGAGCAGGGCGTACGCCAGCGCCCCGGCGGTCCCGAGCGGTGCCGTCTCCCGGCCCTCGCCCCCGGTGCGCCGGGTCAGCTCGCCGAGCGCGACGAGGACCCCGAAGGCGAGCGCGACGGGACGCTCGACGACACCGGTCCACAGCACGGAGGCGAGGCACACGAGCGCGACCAGGGCGGCGCCGGTGTGCATCAGGAGCACCGCCGGGGTCCGTGGCGCCGTCACGGGCCGCTCCCGTCGCGGCCACGGTCCGGACAGGCCGCGTCCGGTGCGGGCGGGGCGGAGGCCGCCCGCCGCCCCCGCGGCCCCCGGCGGCGTCACGAAGCCCCCCTCGTCACGCTGCCGCGCGCGTCCTCGCCGTGGCCGTCGGCCGGACGGGACGGGTGGTCGTGCGCGCCGTCGGAGGTCACGGCCGGGTGCCAGCCGTGGTGGTCCAGCGCCCGCACCAGGGCCCCGACCATCCGGGGGTCGAAGTGGGTCCCGGCGCACCGCCGGAGCTCCTCCACGGCCTTCGCGACGGGCCGCGCCCTGCTGTACGACCGGGTGGACGTCATCGCGTCGAAGGCGTCGGCGACGGCGACCACCCGGGCCGACTCGGGAATCTGGCCGCCGGCCAGTCCGTAGGGGTATCCGCTGCCGTCCAGCCGTTCGTGATGATGCAGTACGGCGGCCCGGGCCTCGCCGAGGAAGCGGATGCCGCGCACCATCTCATGTCCGTACTCGGGGTGCAGCTCGATCACGCGCCGTTCCTCGGGCGTCAGCGGCCCGTCCTTGCGCAGCAGCCGCGTGGGCACGCCGAGCTTGCCCACGTCGTGCAGGATCCCGGCGAAGCGCAGCGTCTCCACGCGCTCGTCGTCCAGACCCAGCTCCCGGGCGATCAGCATCGAGGCGTGGCCGACCCGCTCGCTGTGCCCGCGCGTGTAGCCGTCCTTGATGTCGACGGCCTGCACGAGGGCGCGGATGGTCGCCTGGTGCGCGGCTCGCTCCCGGTGGTACTGGGCGAACGCCCACCAGGCCACGCACATCGGCAGGAGCACGAGCAGCGCGGCGACCGGGCCGTAGGGGCTGCGCCACAGCACGGCCATCATCAGACCGGCGAGCCCGTGCACGGCGATCGGGGCGAGCGACCGGAGGAACAGCCCCCGCCACGCCCGCCGCACCGGCACCCGGTCGGCCAGCGCCAGGATGCCGCCGTCCAGCAGGGTCAGCACCAGGCAGAAGGCCAGCACCGCGGCCCCGGCCGGCGCGAGCGCGTAGGGGAAGTCGGGGGCCGCGACCGCGTCCCGCCCGCCGCACTCCGCGTGCACGTGGGCCGCGGCCCACAGGGCGAGGGTCAGCTGCGCGGCCCGCCAGGCCCGTCGCAGGGCGGCCGGCCGCTGCGCCACCGGGGACAGCAGGGTCCCCGGCAGTGCCACGAGCGCGGCGGCGGCCGGCGGAAGCAGGAAGGCCCCGGCGAGCAGCACGGGGTAGCAGGTCCCGACGAAACGGGACCGGGCGACCTGCTCGCAGCCCGCGTACAGTCCGGCGAGCAGCAGTACGGCCCACCAGGGCGTGGGCGCCTGGGGCAGCGGGCGCAGACAGAGCAGGGCGGCGAGGACGACACCGGCGACATACGCGCGCGCCCGCGCCGGTACCGCGTCCATGAGCACCTCCCCCGGCCATGCCTGTCAGGCTCGCGAGCCTAGGACGGCGGCAGGGGGAGGCGGGCGGATGCCCCACGGGTTAGCACGTACGAGTGACGGTCACGCGGAGCTTGCCTGGCTCAGGACTCCTGCGGCGTGGACGGCGCCGACGTCACGTCGTGCTCGGGCACCGACTGGCCCGAGCGGATCAGGTCGATCCGGCCCATGACCTTGGAGCGCAGGTCACCCGGTACGTCGTCGTGTCCGCAGCACCGCTTGACCAGCTTCTTCACGGCCTGCTCCAGGCCGTACTTCTCCAGGCAGGGCGAGCACTCCTCGAAGTGGTGCTCGAACTTCACGCAGTCCGAGTCCGGCATCTCCCGGTCGAGGAACTCGTAGAGATGATCGAGGATTTCGCTGCAATCCGTCTCGTGCGGCTCTCCGCAGCTCATGACCCCGAGCCTTTCGCTTCGTTCGACTCTCCGGCGCCGGCCGGGACGAGACCACGGTCGCGGGCGTAGTCCTCCAGCATGCCGCGCAGCTGACGGCGGCCCCGGTGCAGCCGGGACATCACCGTACCGATGGGTGTCCCCATGATGTCCGCGATCTCCTTGTAGGCAAAGCCCTCTACATCGGCCAGATAGACGGCGATGCGGAATTCCTCGGGGATCGCCTGGAGCGCCTTCTTCACGTCCGAGTCGGGCAGGTGGTCGAGCGCCTGCGACTCGGCGGAGCGCAGACCTGTCGACATGTGCGACTCGGCGCGCGCGAGCTGCCAGTCCTCGATCTCCTCGGCGGCGCTGCGCTGGGGCTCCCGCTGCTTCTTGCGGTAGCTGTTGATGAAGGTGTTGGTGAGGATGCGGTACAGCCACGCCTTGAGGTTGGTGCCCTCACGGAACTGATGGAAGGACGCGTACGCCTTGGCGTAGGTCTCCTGCACCAGATCCTCGGCATCGGCCGGGTTGCGGGTCATGCGCAGCGCTGCCGAGTACATCTGGTCGAGGAACTCGAGCGCGTCCCGCTCGAAGCGCGCACTGCGCTCCGCGGTCGACTCCGCGCCCGTGCCCCGGCCCTCGGGCTGCTCCGCCTGGCCGTGTTCGGTCCCTGCGTCGGTCCCAGTGACCGGACCCACCTCCTCCAGTGATGTCGCGGAGCCGAAACCGGTCCCGCTCGAATCGGAGGATAGACGACGATCCGGCCCGCTCGCCGCCCGAACAGGGGCGGTCTTCGCCGCGTGCAGCACCGTCCAGTCCAGGTCGGATCGGCTGCTACGACTCGGGCAGAAGGTCGAACCCATGCGGCAGACTTCCTCTCCTACGGCGTCGGTGCTGATGCTCAGCAACGTACGACCGGCACAACAGCGGTCGCCCGCCGGTCATTCCCGGGCCCTCAGCCGAGTGAGCGGGCCCACTCCGCGACGCCGTCGGTGATCAGCTCCAGGGCTTCGTCCTGTGTGATCCCGGCCCGCTTGGGCACGGCGAAACCGTGGTCGCCGTACGGCACCGGGGTCAGGTCGTAGCTCCCGTCGGGGAACTCGCCGGGCCTGCCGAACGGATCGTTGCCGCCCTGGACGACGAGGGTGGGCACCCCGGCCCCGAGCAGTTCCGCGGCGCGGGACTTCTCCGGCTTGCCCGGCGGGTGCAGCGGGAAGCTCAGGGCGAGGACGGCCCGGGCGCCCAGCTCGGTCGCGGTGCGGCAGGCGACGCGGGCGCCGGCGCTGCGGCCGCCGGAGACCACCGGCAGGCCGGGTCCGTTCAGCGCGGGCCAGACGCCCCGCCAGCCGGTGTCCAGGGTCTTCGGCGCGGGCGCCAGCTTCTTGCCGGCCACCCGCCAGGGCTGCTCGACCAGGGCGACGGTCACGCCCCGGGCGGGCAGTTCCGCCGCCAGTGCCGTGAGGTCGCGCGCCTCGATGCCGCCGCCGGCGCCGTGGCCGACGGCGAGGACCAGGCGGGGCCGTGCGGCCGGGTGCCAGGTGATGCGGGCGGCGCCGGCCTCCGTGTCGATGATCTCGGTCTTCACGTCAGAAGAGTGTGCCCTCCTCCGGCCCCGCCAGCTCCTTCAGCAGCTCCGGCCCGTTGTTGCGGACGTTGCTGACGGCCGTGGCGACGGGGTACGCCCGCATCAGCCCGGCGGGCGGCGGCGCGAGCAGGGAGGTCAGCTCGTCGGGGTCGGTGCGCGCCGGGTCCAGCCAGGCGTCCCACCGGTCCGGTGTCAGCATCAGCGGCATCCGGGGGTGGATGTCGGCCAGGACGTCCGGGCCCTCGGCCGGGGCGACGGCCAGCGGCGTGGTCTCCGCCTCGGTCGTGATCACCGAGCAGGTCACCCACCAGGCCCCCGGGTGGTCGTCCGGCAGCGTCCGGTCCCGCCAGAACTCGTACAGTCCCGCCATGGCGAAGACGGAGCCATCGGCGGGGGTCACGAAGTACGGCTGCTTGCGGGGCCGCTTCCTGCGCCCCTCAACCTCCAGGTCCCGCTCCTGCTTGCCGGTGACCCACTCGTAGTAGCCGTCAGCGGGCAGGATGCAGCGCCGGGTGGCGAAGGCGCGGCGGTAGGACGGCTTCTCGTGGACGGTCTCCGCGCGGGCGTTGATCATCCGGGCGCCGCCCTCGGGCGTCTTGGACCAGGCGGGGACGAGCCCCCACTTCAGTTTCCGCAGCTGGCGAACCGGTCTCGGGTCCCGGGCGTCCTTCAGGGGACGGTCCAGGACGGCGTAGACCTCCTTGGTGGGGGCCACGTTGTAGTCGGGCTCCAGGGTCTCCTCGGGCTCCCACTTGTCGATCTCAAAGATTCCTGCGAGATCCTCGGGTCGACGACTCGCCGCATACCGTCCGCACATACGTGCCACACTGCCAGGCCCGCCCGTCTCCGGGCCACCACCCGGCACCGAGGCGCTTCGCGCCGCACCCGCCCGACCGCGCACACGAGGAGCCCGCACCGAACATGGACCACTCGCTCGCCTCCCTCTGGGACGAGGTCTCCGGCACCCAGCCCGATCCCGGCCTGTGGGTGGTGATCGGGACGCTGGTCGCCGCGCTCGCCGTCGTCGTGCCGCACGGGCTGTGGCGAATAGCGCGAAACGCGATCACCATCGCCCACGAGGGCGGTCACGGTCTCGTGGCGCTGCTCACCGGCCGCACGCTGGTCGGGATCACCCTCCACTCCGACACCAGCGGCCTGACCGTGAGCCGGGGCAGGCCGCACGGACTCGGCATGGTCCTCACCGCGGTCGCCGGCTACACGGCCCCGCCGCTGCTGGGCCTCGGCGGGGCCGCGCTGCTGGCCTCAGGGCGCATCACGCTGCTGCTGTGGGTGGCGACGGCGCTGCTGGTCGCGCTGCTCGTGATGATCCGCAACGCGTACGGCGTGCTGACGGTCGTGCTGACCGGCGCCGCGTTCCTCCTGGCGTCCTGGCTGGCCGACGCGGAGGTGCAGGCGGCGTTCGCCTACGCGGCGGTGTGGTTCCTGCTGCTGGGCGGGGTGCGGCCGGCGTTCGAGCTGCAGGCCAAGCGGGCGCGGGGCGGGGCCGGCGACTCGGACGCGGACCAGCTGGCCCGGCTGTCCCACGCGCCGGCCGCCGTGTGGTTCTTCCTGTTCCACGCGGTCTCGCTGTGCTCGCTGATCGGCGGGGGCCGCTGGCTGCTGGGGCTGTGAGCGGGGTCACCGAGGCCGGCGGCGCCGTCCGCGCGGGGGATCCGCCGCATATATGCGCGGCAATTCCCCTGTCACGGTTTCGGTCGGATTTCGCCGCCTTTGATCAAGATCTCCGATCGGCTTCAGCCATTAAAGTGGGGCCCATGACCGTGAATTCCGCGCACACCGCCCTCTGGCCCGCCCCGCACGCGAGCGGGGCCGTCGACGCGACCGTCCATGTGCCGGGGTCCAAGTCGGTCACCAACCGCGCCCTGGTGCTGGCCGCGCTCGCCTCCGAGCCCGGGTGGCTGCGCCGCCCGCTGCGCTCCCGCGACACCCTGCTGATGGCCGGGGCGCTGCGGGCCATGGGCGTCGAGATCGAGGAGGGCGTCGGTCCCGACGGCACCGGTGAGGTCTGGCGCGTCATCCCGGCCGGGCTGCACGGCCCCGCCACGGTCGACGTCGGGAACGCCGGCACGGTCATGCGTTTCCTCCCGCCGGTCGCCACGCTCGCCGACGGCCCCGTCCGGTTCGACGGCGACCCCCGTTCCTACGAGCGTCCGCTGCACGGGGTGATCGACGCGCTGCGCGCGCTCGGCGCCCGCGTCGACGACGACGGGCGCGGCGCGCTGCCGATGACCGTGCACGGCGGCGGCGCGCTGGAGGGCGGCCCGGTCGAGATCGACGCGTCGTCGTCCTCGCAGTTCGTCAGCGCCCTGCTGCTGTCCGGCCCGCGCTTCAACCAGGGCGTCGAGGTCCGCCACACCGGCTCCGCGCTGCCGTCCATGCCGCACATCCGGATGACCGTCGACATGCTCCGCTCGGTCGGTGCCCAGGTGGACACCCCGGAGTCCGGCGGCGAGCCGAACGTGTGGCGGGTCACGCCGGGCGCGCTGCTCGGCCGCGACCTGACGGTCGAGCCGGACCTGTCCAACGCCCAGCCGTTCCTGGCGGCGGCGCTGGTGACCGGCGGCAGGGTGGTCGTTCCCGACTGGCCGGCCCGCACCACCCAGCCCGGCGACCGGCTGCGCGAGATCTTCACCGAGATGGGCGGTGACTGCGAACTGACCGAGTACGGTCTCGTGTTCACCGGGTCGGGCGCCGTGCACGGCATCGACGTGGACCTCGGGGAGGTCGGGGAGCTCACCCCCGGCATCGCGGCCGTCGCGGCCCTCGCCGACTCCCCCTCGACCCTGCGCGGGGTGGCGCACCTGCGCCTGCACGAGACGGACCGGCTGGCCGCGCTCACCAAGGAGATCAACGAACTGGGCGGCGACGTCACCGAGACCGCGGACGGGCTGCACATCCGGCCGCGCCGCCTGCACGGCGGGGTCTTCCACACCTACGAGGACCACCGCATGGCCACCGCCGGCGCGATCATCGGCCTCGCGGTCGAGGGCGTGGAGATCGAGAACGTGGCGACGACCGCCAAGACGCTGCCCGACTTCCCCGACCTGTGGACCGGGATGCTCGGGGCGTAGGGACCGTTCGCCATGCGCCGCTACGGCAAGCACACCGACGAGGACGACATCCGCTCCCGCCCCAACCGCAAGGGCAACCGGCCGCGCACCCACATCCGGCCCAAGCACGAGGACGCCGCCGGGGGCCTGGTCCTCACCGTGGACCGGGGCCGGCTGACCTGCCTCGTCGAGGACCGGGTCGTCACGGCCATGAAGGCACGCGAACTGGGCCGCAAGGCGGCGGTCGTCGGCGACCGGGTCGCGCTGGTCGGCGACCTGTCGGGCACGAAGGACACGCTGGCCCGGATCGTCCGCATCGAGGAGCGCACCTCGGTGCTGCGCCGCACCGCGGACGACGACGACCCCTACGAGCGGGTGGTCGTCGCCAACGCCGACCAGCTCGCCATCGTCACCGCCCTCGCCGATCCCGAGCCGCGCCCGCGACTCATCGACCGCTGCCTGGTCGCGGCGTTCGACGGCGGCCTCACCCCGCTGCTGGTGATGACCAAGTCGGACCTCGCCCCGCCCGACGAACTGCTCGGCCTGTACGGCGCGTTGGACATCCCCTACGTCGTCACCAGCCGCGAGGAGCTGGAGAACGGCGACGCCGCCGACCGTGTGCGCGAGCACCTGGACGGCAAGGTGACGGCGTTCGTCGGCCACTCGGGCGTCGGCAAGACGACGCTGGTCAACGCGCTGGTCCCGAAGGACCGGCGCCGTACGACGGGGCACGTCAACGCGGTGACGGGACGCGGCCGGCACACGACGACCTCCGCGCTCGCCCTGCCGCTGTCCTCGGACCTGGGCGGATGGGTCGTCGACACCCCCGGCGTACGGTCGTTCGGGCTCGCCCACATCGACCCGTCCCGCGTGATCCACGCCTTCCCCGACCTGGAGCCGGGCACGGAGGGCTGCCCGCGCGCGTGCAGCCACGACGAGCCCGACTGCGCGCTGGACGCGTGGGTCGCCGAGGGCCACGCCGATCAGGCCCGGCTGTACTCGCTGCGCCGGCTGCTGGCGACTCGGGAGCGGACCGAGGGCGACTGACCTTCGCGTTGTTTGCGGTGCCCGGCGACCGGCAAGTGCATAATCGCACCAAGCTGGAGACAAGCCTCGGCAAAAGCCGGTGAATCGACGAAGCGGTCACGGTACGGGACCACGGAAGGACGACACATGGCGTGGCTGCTGGTCATTGTGGCCGGGGTGCTCGAGACCGGCTTCGCTGTGTGTCTGAAGCTGTCGCACGGCTTCACCCGGCTCTGGCCGACGGTCGCCTTCTGTGCCTTCGCGCTGGGCAGTTTCGGCCTGCTGACCATGTCGCTGAAGAAGCTCGACGTCGGCCCGGCGTACGCCGTGTGGACCGGCATCGGGGCGGCGGGCACCGCCATCTACGGCATGGTGTTCCTGGGCGACCTGGTCTCCACGCTGAAGATCGTCTCGATCAGCTTCGTCATCATCGGCGTGATCGGGCTCCAGCTGTCGGGCTCGGCGCACTGAGGCGTCCGGCCGTCACGCCGTCAACTTCCGTGGCAGGACGGTGCGGACGAGTTCCGACACGCCGCCCTCCGGCGGGGCCGCGACGCAGGACAGGGCGAGCCGGACGGTGAGTTCGCAGGTTCGGGCGAGGTCGGCGGCCTCCGCCCGGGCGAGGCCGGGCCCGGACAGGGCGGCGACGGCGCGGTCGCGCACGAGGGTCACGAAGTCGCCGGGCGTGGGCAGCGGACCGTCGGCCCGGCGCTGGGCCGGCACGACGGAGGACGACGGTACGGCCCCCGGTGCCGGGGCGGGCAGCCACGCACCCCAGCAGCCGGTGAGCATGGCGCGCACCAGCGCGTTCTCCCCGGCGGCCGCGGTCGTCCACTCGGCCGTCGCGGTGAGCCGCTCGCGCGGGTCGCCGAGCGCGGAGAGCGCGCGCTCCACACCGGCGAGGTACCCGTCCGCCTCCCGCCGGACGAGTGCCCGGCCGAGGCCCTCCTTGCTGCCGAACTCGTTGTACAGCGTCTGCCGCGACACCCCGGCCGCCGACGCCACGTCCACCATCCGCACGGCGGCCCACGGCCGGCGCGCCAACGCCGTGCCGGCGGCGTCGAGCAGGGACTCCCGGGCTGCGGGCATCATCGCCTCCCTGGGCCGAAAGCGACTCGTCGCCCAGATTTGACGGGTCCGCCGTGCCTGTCAAGGGTCCTCGCGTCCCGCCCGCGCCGTGAGGACGGTGCCGGGTGCGCGCACCCGTCCCCGGAGCGTGCTGACACGCCCGCGCTCCACCCCGGCCGAACCGGCGCCCTGCCCCGCCCTCACGCCCCGGACGCGTCCGTGCCCGCCGCCCCCTGGTGGCCCCGCCCCGCCCCCGCCGGATACCGTGGCCGCATGCCGGACTACCTCGACGACCTGCGCCTCGCCCACGTCCTCGCGGACGCCGCCGACGCCACGACGATGGACCGCTTCAAGGCCCTCGACCTGAAGGTCGAGACGAAGCCGGACATGACTCCGGTGAGCGAGGCGGACAAGGCCGCCGAGGAACTGATCCGCGGTCACCTCGCCCGCGCCCGCCCCCGGGACTCCGTGCTCGGCGAGGAGTACGGCACGGAGGGCACCGGCCCCCGCCGCTGGGTCGTCGACCCGATCGACGGCACCAAGAACTACGTCCGCGGCGTCCCCGTCTGGGCCACCCTCATCGCCCTCATGGAGGCGGGTGAGGGCGGCTACCATCCCGTCGTCGGCCTCGTCTCCGCGCCGGCCCTCGGCCGCCGCTGGTGGGCCGTGAAGGACCACGGCGCGTTCACCGGCCGCAGTCTGACCTCGGCGTCCCGGCTCCAGGTGTCCCAGGTCTCCGCGCTGTCCGACGCGTCCTTCGCGTACTCCTCGCTCAGCGGCTGGGAGGAGCAGGGCCGGCTGGACGGCTTCCTGGACCTGACCCGCGAGGTGTGGCGCACGCGCGCGTACGGCGACTTCTGGCCGTACATGATGGTGGCCGAGGGATCGGTCGACCTGTGCGCCGAACCCGAGCTCTCGCTCTGGGACATGGCCGCCAACGCCATCATCGTCACGGAGGCGGGCGGCACCTTCACCGGGCTGGACGGCCGCCCCGGCCCGCACAGCGGCAACGCGGCGGCGTCCAACGGCCGGCTCCACGACGAACTGCTCGGCTATCTCAACCAGCGGTACTGAGCACGCCCCCCCGTACGCCCGCCGACTCGCCCTCCGCGCCCCCTTGTTGACCCCCGGTTCGCCTGCCACTCTGAGAGCCTCCCCACTTGTGAACTTGTGAATCCATGAACTAGCTCATGGATCACCGGCAGGAGGTGGCTCCACCCATGCTCGTCCGCGAAGCCATGAGCTCGGTCGTCCTCACCATCGGTCCCGACCACACCCTGCGCCAGGCCGCCGCGCTGATGTCCGCCCGCCGCGTCGGCGCGGCCGTGGTGTACGACCCCGACGCCGGCGGCATCGGCATCCTCACCGAACGCGACGTCCTCAACTCCGTCGGCCGGGGCCAGGACCCGGACGCCGAACGCGTGCACGCCCACACCACCACCGACGTCGTGTTCGCCGCGCCGTCCTGGACCGTGGAGGAGGCGGCCGGGGCGATGGCGCACGGCGGCTTCCGCCACCTCATCGTGCTGGAACGCGACGAGCCCGTGGGTATCGTCTCGGTCCGCGACATCATCCGCCGCTGGGCGCCGGAGCGGCGGCAGCGCGAGGCACCGGCGGCGATCGCCTGACGCCGCTCCCGGCCGGCGGCGTGGCGGCACGACGAAGGGCCGGACCCCCGTCCCCGGGGATCCGGCCCGCCGCTACGACAAGCGGTCCAGTGCTGGACGTCAGCCGCGCAGGGCCTGGACCGCGACCTCCAGCCGCTTGCCGAAGTCACCGTCGGCCTGACGGAAGTTGTTGATCGCGCGCTCGGCGATGTCCTCGCGCGAGACCTGGGAGATGCCGCCGGCCAGGTTGTTGACCAGGCGCTCCTTCTCCTCCTCCGTCATCAGGCGGTAGAGGTTGCCCGCCTGCACGAAGTCGTTGTCCTCGGCGTGCACCGGGGCCTGCGTCTCGCCGGTGACACCGGTGACCGCGACGGGCTGCCACAGCGCGCGGTCCGTCTGGAACGGGCCGCCGAAGCTGTTGGGCTCGTAGTTCTTCGCGCCCTTGTGGCGGCCGTCGTACAGGTAGCCGTCACGGGAGTGGGTGCGCGCCTCGGTGGCGTGCGGACGGTTCACCGGCAGGTGGTCGGCGTTGATGCCGACGCGGTAGCGGTGGGCGTCGCCGTAGGCGAAGAGGCGGCCCTGGAGCATCTTGTCCGGGGACGGGCCGATGCCGGGGACGAAGTGCGCCGGGGAGAAGATCGACTGCTCGACCTCGGCGAAGATGTTCTCCGGGTTGCGGTTGAGCTCCAGCTTGCCGAACCAGACGATCGGGTAGTCCGCGTGCGGCCACACCTTGGTGAGGTCGAACGGGTTGAAGCGGTAGGTCGCCGCCTCGGCCACCGGCATGATCTGCACACCGACCGTCCAGGACGGGAAGTCGCCGCGCTCGATGGCCTCGCGCAGGTCGCGCTGGTGCGAGTCGGGGTCCTTGCCCGCGAGGACCTCGGCCTCCTCGGCCGTCAGGTTCTTGATGCCCTGGTCGGTCTTGAAGTGGTACTTCACCCAGAAGGCCTCGCCGGCCTCGTTGCTCCACTGGTACGTGTGCGAGCCGAAGCCGTCCATGTGCCGGTAGGAGGCCGGGATGCCGCGGTCGCCGTGCAGCCAGGTCACCTGGTGCGTGGACTCGGGAGACAGGCTCCAGAAGTCCCAGACGTTGTCCGCCTCCTGCGAGCCGGTGTACGGGTCGCGCTTCTGGGTGTGGATGAAGTCCGGGAACTTGATGGCGTCCTTGATGAAGAACACCGGGGTGTTGTTGCCGACGAGGTCGTAGTTGCCCTCTTCGGTGTAGAACTTCAGCGCGAAACCACGCGGGTCGCGGACGGCGTCCGCCGCGCCCAGGTTGCCGGCCACGGTCGAGAAGCGGAGGAAGGTCTCCGTCTCCTTGCCGACCTCGGAGAGGAAGGCGGCGCGCGTGTACTTGGTGACGTCGGCGGTGACCGTGAAGGTGCCGTAGGCGCCGGCGCCACGGGCGTGCACGACGCGCTCCGGGATGCGCTCACGGTTGAAGTGGGCCAGCTTCTCGAGGAGGAGCTGGTCCTGGACGAGCACGGGGCCGCCGACGCCCGCGGTCTCGCTGTTCTGGTTGTCGGCCACCGGAGCACCGGCTTCCGTAGTAAGCGGTCCCTGAGTCACGTACGCCTCCTGCGCCAATCCTGCAAACCTGTCCCTTGGCTAATGCCGATCCCGATCCTACAATGGACAATGTCTAAGTCAAGTAAGACTCCAAAGTCACACCCGTTCGGGACCTGGTTCCCCTTGCTGTTAGGCTGGTCTGTATGAGTGACCTTCTGGAACGGCTGCGTGGTCGCGGATGGCGCATGACCGCGCAGCGACGCGTCGTGGCCGAGGTCCTTGACGGCGAGCACGTCCACATGACCGCCGACGAGGTGCACGCCAGGGCCGTCACCAAGCTGCCGGAGATCTCCCGGGCGACCGTCTACAACACCCTGGGCGAGCTGGTCTCGCTCGGCGAGGTGCTGGAGGTCGCGACGGACAAGCGCGCGAAGCGGTACGACCCGAACGCGCACCGGCCGCACCACCACCTGGTCTGCGGGCAGTGCGGCGCGATCCGCGACGTCCACCCGACCGGCAATCCGCTGGCCGACCTCCCCGACACGGAGCGCTTCGGCTTCACGGTCTCCGACGTCGAGGTGACGTACCGCGGCACCTGCCCGAACTGCGCCGCGGCGTAGTCCGGTCCCGCGCTCGTACGAGAGCCCCGGCACCCATGGGTGCCGGGGCTCTCGCGTGTACGCCGCGCGCGTCGCCGAACGCACCGAGGGCCGGAACCCTTTCGGATTCCGGCCCTCGGCCTTCAGTAGCGGGGACAGGATTTGAACCTGCGACCTCTGGGTTATGAGCCCAGCGAGCTACCGAGCTGCTCCACCCCGCGGCGATGAATGGAACACTACGTCAAGCCCGCGACCAGAAGCAAATCGCCCCCGGCCGGCGGCACAGCGGCGCCCCTCGGCGCGGCGCCGTGCGTCACGCCGACAGCTCCTGCCGCAACGCGTCCCGCAGCCGAGCCGCCCGCTCCGCCACCTCCCGCGGCCCCAGCGACACCGCCCGGTCGGCCCAGCGCTGCCCCTCGTCCAGTTCCCCACGCCGAGCGCACACCAGCGCGAGCCGCAGCGCGGCCCGTCCGTGCCCGGCGTCGGCGGCCCGGCGCCACCACACGACGGCCTCCGGCTCGCTGCCCTCGCGGGCCAGCAGCAGCCCCAGGTTGAAGGCGCCGTTGCGGGAGCCGGCCTCGGCCGCCTCCCGGTACCACCGCGCCGCCTCCACCACGTCGCCCCGGGCCGCGGCCAGCATGCCGACGCGCACCTGGGCCCGGCGGTGGCCCTGCGAGGCCGCCCGCTCGTACCACTCCTCGCACTCGGTCTTCTCCTGCGCCGGCTCGCCCAGCTCGTGCGCGGGTGCCGGCGGCCGGCGCGCGTCGAGCAGCGTGGCCAGGCGGTACGCGGCCTCCGGGCTGCCGCCCCCTGCCGCGCACCGCAGGAACCGCTCCGCCTCCGGCTCGTCACCGTCCCGCAGCCGCGCCATCCCGACCTGCAGCGCCGCCTCCGTGTGTCCGGCGGCGGCGGCCCTCTCGTACCAGCGCAGCGCGGCGACGTCCTCGCCCCGTCCGGCGTGCAGGATGCCGAGGTTGAAGGCGGCGTCCACGCTGCCCACCTCGGCGGCCTTGGAGAACCACGGCTCGGCGCCGGCCGCGTCCCCGCCCCGGAGCAGCAGGATGGCCAGCGCGTTCGCGGCCTCCCGGTGCCCGGCGTACGCGGCGCGCCGGTACCACTGCTCGGCCTGCGCGGTGCGGCCCTGCTCGGCGCAGAGCAGGCCCAGGTTGTAGGCGCCGTTGTCGTCCCCGGCGTCCAGCGCGGCCCGGTACCACCGCTCGGCGGTCTGCGGCTCGCCGCGCTCGGCGTGCAGCGCGCCCAGCGCGTTGGCCGCGTTGCCGTCGCCGTCCTGCGCGGCCCGCAGCCACCACACGGCGGCGCTCTCGGTGTCGCCCGCGTCGCGCAGCAGGAAGCCCAGCGCGCAGGCCGCGCGCGCCTCGCCGTCCTTGGCGGACGTCAGGTACCAGCGCCCGGCCTCCCTGAGCTCTCCCCGCTTCTCCAGGATCGCCCCGAGGTGCAGCGCGGCCCGGCGGTGCCCGCGCGCGGCGGCCTGCCGGTACCACTGCTCGGCCTCCTCGCTGCCCTCGGCCCGGTCGGCGCGGGAGCCGCGCTCGGTCACGGAGCGCACGACGCCGGGGCCGTCGTCGTCGAGGTCCCGGCCCGCGCGCCGGTCCAGCGTCCGGGCCAGCCGGTACGCGGCCTCGCGGTGCCCCCGCTCGGCCGCGGCCCGCATCCACCGCTCGGCGCCCGCGCCGTCGCCGCGGTGCTCCAGCAGGTCGGCGAGCGCGTAGGCGCCCAGCACGTGTCCCTGCTCGGCGGACTGGCGGAGCCAGTACTCGGCGGCGGGCTCGTCGCCGCGCTCGCGGAAGTGCCGCCCCAGCGCGTGGGCGGCCGCGCAGGAACCGGCCACGGCGGCGATCCGCCACCATCCGGCGGCCTCGTCGGCGTAGCCGCGCTGGTGCAGCAGGACGCCGAGGTTGTTGGCGGCGGCGCGGTCCCCGGCGGCGGTGGCGGCACGCAGGTGGGACTCGGCTCCGTCGAGATCACCACGGCGCAGCAGCATGGCCCCGAGCACGCTCATCGCCTCGACGTCACCGGCCTCGGCGGCGATCCGCCGGCGTACCTCCTCGGCGGCTTCGTCGGCGGCTTCCTGGGCCTCGTCCCCGGCCTCCTCCCGGCCGGACGACCGCGCAAAACGCCCCGTCTCGAACAGATCTGCCATCTCCCCCATAACGTCCATCGTCGCACCACCCGCAACCCGGGTACACCTGGTATACCGCAGCCATTGAGGTCACTTCAGCGTTTTGTCGACATGCCCACAGGGAGACAAGTCAAACACGGATCACCCCAACTCCCCCCACCGGCGCGGCCGTAGCCACCGTCGGCACATGCGTTCGCACATCACAAAGGCCCGGATCCCTGTCGGGATCCGGGCCTTCGCTGTCGTTCGCACGTAGCTCACGACTTCAGTAGCGGGGACAGGATTTGAACCTGCGACCTCTGGGTTATGAGCCCAGCGAGCTACCGAGCTGCTCCACCCCGCGCCGTTGTGTTCACAACCGTATCACGGCGCGGGACGAGCATTTGACCAGCTCGGACGGGCTCCGCCGGGTGCGGTCAGCCGCCGCCCGACCCGGCGCCGGCACTGCCGGTCGGGGTCGGGCTCGGACTCGCCGCGCCGCCCTGGTTCTTGTCGCCGGTGTTCTTGTCTCCGCCGCTCCCGGCCTTGGCCTGCGCGTCCTCGGCCTTCTTGAGGGCGTCCTCCAGGTCCTTCTGCGCCTTGCCGTACGCCGTCCAGTCGTTCTGCTTGAGGGCTTCCTGACCGGCCTCGAAGGCCTTCTGGGCGTCGTTCAGCGCGTCCTGGACCGTGGGGTTGGCGGACGTCGGGGGCGGTGTGGTGGTGCCGTCGCCCTGGTCCGGCGGCTCGGTGGCCGAGGCCTTCGCCCCGAAGACCTTGTTCAGGGCTTCGTCGAGCGTGTCCTCGAAGGCGGTGTTGCCGCCGTAGGACACCAGCACCTTCCGCAGCAGCGGGTACTTGAGGTCGCCACCGCGCACGTAGACCGGTTCCACGTAGAGCAGCCCGCCGTCGAGCGGCACCGTCAGGAGGTTGCCGTACTCGACCTCCGAGTCGCCGCCTCTCAGCAGCCTGATGGACTCGGCGATGTCCTGTTCGGAGTTGAACTGGCTCTGGACCTGCTTCGGCCCGTTCACGGTCGTGCTCGTCTGCAGCTTCAGGACTCTGATCTTGCCGTAGTCCTTGGTGCCCGCTTCCGCGTCGACCGCCATGAACGCGCTGAGGTTGTCACGTCCGATGGGCGTGAACGTCGTCGTCAGCGAGAACGCCTGCTGCTTCTGGTCGGGCATCTTCATGCTCAGGTAGTACGGCGGCACCGCGTCGCCCGACTTGTTGGTCGGGTCGTCCGGCACCTGCCACACCTCGCTGCCGCTGAGGAACGTCGTGGCGTCCTTCACGTGGTAGCGGGTGAGCAGCTCGCGCTGCACCTTGAACAGGTCCTGCGGGTACCGCAGGTGGGCCATCAGCGCGTCGGAGATCTCGCTCTTGGCCTTGACCGTGTTCGGGAACGCCTTCATCCAGGTCTTCAGGACCGGGTCCTCGGTGTCCCACTGGTACAGCTTGACGTCGCCCGTGTAGGCGTCGACGGTCGCCTTCACCGAGTTGCGGATGTAGTTGACCTGGTTCTGCTGGGCCACCACGGCGCGCGAGTCGTTGCGCGCGGTCAGCGAGTCGGCGGTCGTGTCGCCGAGCGTCGTGCGCGAGGCGTACGGGTAGCCGTTCGTCGTCGTGTAGGCGTCCACGATCCACTGGATGCGGCCGTCCACCACCGCCGGGTAGGCGTCGCCGTCGATGGTCAGCCACGGGGCGACCGCCTCGACGCGCTCCTTCGGCGTGCGGTTGTAGAGGATCTTCGAACCCTCGCCGATGGCCCCCGAGTAGAGGATCTGCGGTTCGCTGAACGCCACCGCGTACGCGGCCCGGTTGATCGGGTTGGACAGGTCCACCCCGCCGTCGCCCTTGTAACTGGTGGTCTTCTCACCGCTGTCGTCGGAGTAGTCGATCTCCTTCTGGGGACCGCCGACGATGGAGTACGTGGTGGTCTTCTCGCCGTAGTAGACCCGCTGTTCGTACGTGCCGAGGTCGCCCTTGGACGGCAGGTCGGACTCGGTGAAGACCGGGCGGCCCTCGGAGTCGACCTGGGTGCCCTTGGCGGCGACCACTCCGAAGCCGTGGGTGTAGCGGAAGTGGTTGTTGATCCAGTTCTTCTTCGGGATGCCGGCCAGGTTCAGCTCGCGCAGACCGATGACCGTGTCCTGGTCCTTGCCGTCCTTGGAGTAGCGGTCGACGTCCAGGTTGTTCGGGAACGCGTAGTAGTTCCGCATCTGCTGGAGCTGCTGGAACGTCGGCGAGATGACGTTCGGGTCCATGATGCGGATCGACGCCGTCGCGTCGACGTCGTCACGGAGCCGGGTCTTGTCGTCGGTCTTGCTCACGCCGGCGTACTCGGTGACCTGGGTGCCCTCGATGTCGTAGGCCTTGCGCGTCGCGTCGAGGTTCTTCTCGACGTACGGCGCCTCCTTGGCCTGCTCGTTGGGCTGCACCTCGAACTTCTGGACCAGCGCCGGGTACAGACCGCCGATGAGGATCGCCGACAGCACCATCAGGCCGAAGCCGATCACCGGCAGCTGCCAGGTGCGGCGCCACAGGGTGGCGAAGAACAGCAGCGCGCAGATGACGGCGATGCAGAACAGGATCGTCTTGGCCGGCAGGTAGGCGTTGGCGTCGACGTACCTGAGGCCCGTCCAGTTGTCGGTGGCCTTGAAGTCGCTGGACTTCACCGCCAGTCCGTACCGGTCGAGCCAGTACGCGACCGCCTTGAGGGCGACGAAGACGCCGATGAGCACCGACAGGTGGCCGGTGGCCGCCGCCGTGGCGCGCGCGCCCGGGCTGGTGACGCGCAGTCCGCCGTAGAGGTAATGGGTGAGCGCCGCGGCGATCACCGAGATGATCACGGTCGCGAAACCGAAACCGAGCAGGAACCGGTACCAGGGGAGGTCGAAGGCGTAGAAGGAGACGTCCAGCTTGAACTGGGGGTCCTTCTGGTGGAAGGGCACGCCGTTGACCCACATCAGCCAGGTCCGCCACTGGCCGGACGCCGAGGCGCCGGCGATCAGGCCGACCAGGGCGGTGATGCCGAGCAGCAGCCACTTCTTGTACGGGGCGATGCCCATCCGGTAGCGGTCGAGGTTCTGCTGCTCCATCGACATGGCGCTCAGCGGCGGGCGGAGCCGGTGGGCCAGCCAGATGTTGAGCCCGACCGCCAGCGCCATGAGCAGGCCGAAGACGAAGAAGAGACCGATCTTGGTCCACAGCGTCGTCGTGAAGACCGACGAGTAGTGGACCGACCGGTACCACAGCCAGTCCGTCCAGAAGCCCGCGAACATGGTGAACGCCATGCCGAGCACGGCGAGGACACCGAGCGTCATCAGCAGGGTGCGGACACGCCGGGACGGGCGGCCCACTCTGATCCGTGGCCCCGTCGGGCCTCCGCCTCGGTCCGGCATCTGGAAAGCCAAGGTGCGCACCTCGAAGTCGCTGTTGATCCGTCAGGCCCTCGGGTTCGCGGGCCCCCCGTGCGCCCCCGTCGTCGTGGGCCCACACCTATGCAACTTACTCATCGTTTACTCGGTTCCCGATTCGGCCCAGGAACGAGGCAGGATTGTGACCATGTCCAACACCCCCATGGCAGCGAGCCCCCTCACCCGGGCCGTGCTCGAGATCGACGAGTACGTCTCCGGCCTCGGCTGGGACCAGCCCGCACGCCTCTTCGCCCTTGTCGACACCGCACGTCTGCGGGCCGACCAGCCCACGCTCGCGGACCGGCTCGGTCTGCAGGAGGAAACGGAGAGCTCCGGCCTCACCCCGATCGAGCAGGACGAGATTCCGGCGGACCGGCCGCTGGACGACTTCCTCGGAACCATCGCCTGGCCCGACGCCGTGGTCGGCTGCGCGCTGGCCGTGGAACGCCTGATGCTGCCGCCGTCCGCCGAGGCCCAGGTGCCGGCGGACCTGGACGGGGAGAAGCTGACGCGGTGGGTGGCGGAGCACCCCGACCGCCAGGAGGTCCGTATGACGGTCGCGGTGCTGCGTGACGGCGCCCGCGAATCCGCCCTGCGGCTGCGGGAGAAGGACTCCGCCACCGAGGTCCTCACGGGTGCGGATCTGGTGCCCGGTCTGGCCCAGGCGCTGACGGCCACCTTCGAGGAGTAGTCCGGGCCGGTCCCGGGCGGCCCGTGCGGCCGCCCGGGGCGCCGGCTATCCGGTCGTGCACTTCGGCAGGTCGGCGGTCTTCCCGGCGCGGATGTCGTCGAGGGCGCCGATGGCGTCGTCGATGGTGCCGACCTTCACGAGGGTCAGCCCGCCGGGGGTGTCCTCGGCGGCGGCCTTGCAGTTGTCGGCGGGCGTCAGGAAGTACCGGGCGCCCTTCTCCCGCGCGCCGATGGTCTTCATCCCGATGCCGCCGATCGGGCCGACCTTGCCGGCGTCGTCGATCGTCCCGGTGCCGGCGACGAACGCGCCCCCGGTGAGGCTGCCCGGCGTGAGCTTGTCGTAGATGCCGAGCGCGAACATCAGGCCGGCGCTGGGCCCGCCGACGTCGGCGAGCTTGATGTCGACGGAGAACGGGAACGTGTGGTCCGTTCCGGCGCTGATTCCGACGATGGCGCGCTTCTCGCCGGCGTCGTCGGAGGCCGCGGTGGTGATCGTGACCTTCTCGGTCCTCGTCGGCGTCCGGTTCTGCTTCTCCGCGGCGGCCTGCTCCTTGGCGGGCACGATGGTGAAGACGACGTCCTGGCCGGCTTTGTGCTTCGTCACCAGGTCGGCGACGTCACCGGGCTCCTCGACCGCCGTGCCGTCCACGGCCCGGATCACGTCACCGGCGTGCAGCCTGCCCTGCGCCGGGGACCCCTTGACCACCGTGGAGACGATCACCCAGGACTTCACCGGGATGTCCAGTGCCTCCAGGGCGGCGACCTTGGCGCTCTCCTGGGACTGGCTGAACTCCTCGGCGTTCTCCTGGGTGGCCTCCTCCTCGGTCTTGCCGTCCGGGTAGAGCGTGTCGTGCGGCACCACGCGGTTGTCGTGCGCGAACCATCCGTAGACGGCCTCCACGAGGTTCATCCGGTAGTCGGCGCTGGTGACCCGGACGGTGGTCATGTTCAGGTGACCGCTCGTGTCGTACGTCCTGTGGCCGGAGATCTGCAGCACCGGCTCGCCGTCGTGGTCCCCGAGCGTGTTCACCGTCGGCCCCGGGGACATCTCCGAGTAGGGCACGGGGATGAACACACCCGCGCACAGGAGCGCGATCAGCATCAGGGTGGAGGCGAGCATCGTCGCGGTGCGGCGTGGCATGGGACGACATTACGGGACGCGACTGTCGGAGCACCGTCAGGGCGGCACCCGTCAGGCTCCGGTGCGGGACTTCTCCATCGCCTCGCGGAACCGGGCATACCCGTCGAGCTCCGGACCGTCGCTCCGGATCTTGCGGGTCCGGTTGGCCCAGCTTCCCCACAGACCCGCGCCTACCGCAGCCACCAGCGGAATCAGCAACCAGGCGAGCGCCCCCATGCCGACCTCCCAACCCCACGAGCTCCGCGACTGACTGATCAGCAGATTAACCATCCGCCGTGACAACGCTCACGCCGGGGGGCCGGTTACGCAACCGGAGTCACGGGGTGCACGGAGGGTGCCGGCGAGGTCCGCGGACGCCCGGTCGGCTCAGCAGGCGCCGACCCATTCCTCGGTTCCGTCGGAGAACGTCTGGTGCTTCCAGATGGGCACCTCGTGCTTGAGGTCGTCGATGAGCCTGCGGCAGGCCTCGAAGGCCTCGCCCCGGTGCGGGCAGGAGACGGCGACGACCACGGCGAGGTCACCGACCTCCAGGTCCCCCACACGGTGGACGGCGGCGAGCGCCCGTACGGGGTAGTCGGCCACGACCTTCTCGGCGATCCGCCGCATCTCGGCCTCGGCGCTGGGATGGCAGGAGTATCCGAGCCGGTCGACGTCGGTGCCCCCGTCGTGGTCGCGCACGGTCCCCACGAACAGCGCGGTCCCCCCGGCCGCGTCGTCCCCGACCGCCCGGAAGACCTCGTCCACGGACAGGGGCGTGTCCCGGATGCCGATCAGCTTGACGGGGTCCGGTGCGGCCTGCTCACCGGGGTGGTCGCTCGTGGATGCGGATGCCATGTGCCCATCGTGCCCCACGGTGCGCGCGGCACGGAATAGCCTCATCGCCCGGTACGCGCGCGTCGCGCCTTGGAGCCTCCTACAGGCCGGCGCCCACGTCAGATCCGCCGCCGCGCCTTCCGCGCCCGCCGCACCACGGCCGCCGCGCCCAGCAGGGCGACCGTCGCACCCGCGGCCCCGGCCGCCGTCGCGTCCTTGCGTCCGAGGCGCCGGCCGGCGACCGTGTGCCGTCCCGCGACCTCCTCCAGCAGCTCCGCGAGGACCTCCTCGTTGGTGTACTTCGGCCGCCACCCGGCGTCGTGCAGGCGGCTGCCGCTCACCACCCAGGGGTACATCGTGTACGCCAGGTCCCCGGCCGGGGAGGGTGTCAGTCCGATCCGGTGCAGGCGGGCCGCCGCGCCCAGTGCGACGGCCGACGGCAGCTCCATCCGCCGGATCCCGCTGAGCTCCTCGACCTCCTCCTGCTCCAGCCAGCCGTCGCAGCCGACGGCCAGCTCCCCGTCGGCCTTCTCCAGGACGGCGTACTCGAGGGCACTGCACAGGTCGTCGACGTGGCAGAACTGCCAGGCGGGCCGGGACCCGGCCACCACGAGCAGCCGGGGCGACTCGAAGTACCTGGTCAGCGCGGTGTCCATGCCCCCGACCAGCACCGCGGGACGGACGACGGTCACGTTCAGGCCCGGATGGGCGCGCGGTGCACGGCGCGCGAGGCGCTCGATCTCCAGCAGGTCCCCGACCCCGGTGGCCTCCGCCGTGGCCCGCAGCTCGGCGTCCTCGGACAGCGGCAGCTCGTTGTCCGGCAGCGCGCCGTAGACCATCGCCGAGGTGCACAGCACGACGCGGTGCACGCCGGCCGCCGCGGCGGCGGTCAGGACGGTCTGCGTCCCCCGGACGTTGTAAGCCGTCCGGGCGGCCGCGTCGGTCTCCAGATCGAGGTCCAGCGCGAGGTGCACCACGACGTCCGCGCCGCGCAGTTTCTCGGCGATGGCCGGGTCCCGCACGTCCAGGGTGTGCCAGTGCGCCTCCGCGCACTCGCCGCGCCGCTCGTCGATGGCCACGACCTGTCTGACCTCGTCGGACGCGGCCAGCCGCGCCGTGAGCAGGGCACCGATGCCGGCAGCGGCGCCGGTGACCGCGACGACGGGCCCGCGCGCGCCGGGCGCGGCGGAACTGGTTGACTGGTTTCGCGCTGCGCGAACCTGCGGATCTGGGGAACTCACCGGGCGTCTCCAGTGGTTGTCTTCAGTACGGGCGCGGGTGACGCGTACGTACCAGGTGGCATCCATCCTGCCGCAGGTCGTCAGCCGGCGAAGCACCGAGGCCCGAACCGCCGCGGGTGTCTAGGCTGGGTGGTGATGTCGGGCAGCCGTGCCGCCGGAAAGAACCGGTGGCCCTACCAGCCGAGGAACCCCGTGAGTGACACCCCATTCGGATTCGGCCTTCCGCCGGAGGAGCCGGACGACGGCGACGAAGGCAAGAAGAAGGACCAGCAGAGCGGTGGTGGTCAGGGACCGGCCAACCCGTTCGGTTTCGGGCTGTCCGGAGCCGGTGGCCTGGGAGGCCCCGGTGCGGACAACCCGTTCGCTGCCATGTTCGGTTCCATGAACCCCACCGACCTGGGCGCCGCCTTCCAGCAGCTGGGCCAGATGCTCTCCTACGAGGGCGGCCCGGTGAACTGGGACATGGCCAAGCAGATCGCCCGCCAGACGGTCGCCCAGGGCACCCCGGACGGCACGAAGGACGCGAGTGTCGGCCCCACCGAGCGCAGCGCCGTCCAGGAGGCCGTCCGCCTGGCCGACCTGTGGCTGGACGACGCGACCGCCCTGCCGTCGGGCTCGGGCTCCGCGGTGGCCTGGAGCCGCGCGGAGTGGGTCGAGGCGACCCTCCCCGCCTGGCGCGAGCTCGTCGACCCGGTCGCGGAGCGTGTCGGGACCGCCATGGGCGACGTGCTGCCGGAGGAGATGCAGGCCATGGCCGGCCCGCTGATCGGCATGATGCGCTCCATGGGCGGTGCCATGTTCGGCACCCAGATCGGGCAGGCCGTCGGTGTGCTCGCCGGCGAGGTCGTCGGCTCCACCGACGTCGGCCTGCCGCTCGGCCCGGCCGGCAAGGCCGCGCTGCTGCCGGCGAACGTCGAGGCGTTCGGCAAGGACCTGGGCGTCCCCCAGGAGGAGGTGCGGCTGTACCTCGCCCTGCGCGAGGCCGCCCACCAGCGTCTGTTCGCGCACGTGCCGTGGCTGCGCTCGCACCTGTTCGGCGCGGTCGACGGCTACGCCCGCGGGATCAAGGTCGACACGGCCAAGCTCGAGGACGTGGTCGGGCAGTTCGACCCGCAGAACCCCGAGCAGCTCCAGGAAGCACTCCAGCAGGGCATGTTCCAGCCGGAGGACACCCCGGAGCAGAAGGCCGCCCTGGCCCGCCTGGAGACGGCTCTGGCGCTCGTCGAGGGCTGGGTGGACGCGGTGGTGCACGCCGCCGCCAAGCCGCGCCTGTCCTCCGCGGACGCGCTGCGCGAGACGCTGCGCCGCCGTCGCGCCTCGGGCGGTCCGGCGGAGCAGACGTTCGCCACGCTGATCGGCCTGGAGCTGCGCCCGCGCCGTCTGCGGGACGCCTCGCGTCTGTGGGCGTCCGTGACGGACGCGCGCGGTGTGGACGGCCGGGACGCCCTGTGGGCCCACCCGGACATGCTGCCGACGGCCACCGACCTGGACGACCCGGACGGCTTCGTGCACCGCGAGCACCTGGACTTCTCCGAGCTGGACAAGATGCTCGGCGAGGCCGCGGGGAAGACCGATCTGACGAAGAAGGACGAGAAGGACCAGGACGGGGCCGACGGCAAGGGCGACGACGCCGAGTGAGCCTCCACGACGACGCGGTCCTGGTCCTCAAGGGCCACGAGGGCCAGGACGAGCTGTGTCAGGTCTACCTGGACCATCTCGCGGCACATCCGGACGGCCTGTGGAAGTCCTGCGCCGACGGGCACATCACGGCGAGCGCCCTGGTGATCGACCCGTCGCGCGGGCGGGTGCTGCTCACCCTCCACAAGAAGTTGCGCATGTGGCTGCAGATGGGCGGCCACTGCGAGCCGGCCGACGAGACGCTGGCGCTCGCCGCCCTGCGCGAGGGCACGGAGGAGTCGGGCATCGACGGCCTGGCCCTGCTGCCCGGCGGTCCCGTGCGGCTGGACCGCCACCACACGCCCTGTGCCTGGCACCTGGACGTGCAGTACGCGGCGGTGGCTCCGGAGGGGTCCCTGGAGGTCATCAGCGACGAGTCGCTCGACCTGCGCTGGTTCCCGTACCGGGAGGTCGCGGACGTGGCCGACGAGTCGGTCGTGCGCCTGGTGGAGTCCGCCCGCGCGCGGCTCTGAGACGCCGGGCGGCGGTACGGCGAGGGGCGACCGCC
>NZ_JBHXFL010000054.1:0-43482 GCF_042724095.1 Streptomyces sp. NPDC127100 | reverse complement strand
TAAGAGACAGGTTCGGCCGTTCCGGCCCCTCGGCCGGGGCAGCCCGGCCGAGAGGCCGGACGGGTGTCAGGGCGTGAACACCGCCGGCCTCGGCGCCGTCGCCATCCCGGCGCCGATGAAGAAGCTCGGGTGCGGCGGCTGGTTGTAGGCGGTGTTCTGCCAGGCCAGCGCCGTGCGGTACTGGGTGTCGTGCAGCAGGGTCGTGATGCGGGTGTCCGTGTCGTAGGGCGTGGAGTAGATGCGCAGGGCCTTGTTGTCGGTGGTCCGCCAGACGACTTCCTCGCGCCAGTCGCCGAGGATGTCGCCGGAGAGGACCGGTGTGGCCTTGGTGCCGTTGTTCGACGCGACGCCGGAGCCGGTGAGCAGGCGGGTGTCGCCGGAGGTGCCGTACTTGTCGACGCGGGTGCCGTCCAGGAGTTCGCGCACCGGGTCGCCGTCCCACCAGGACAGGAAGTTGGTGCTGGAGGGCTTGCGGCCGCTCACCACGGTGCCCTTCGGGTCGCGGACGCCGCTCTCGGCGGACGACCAGGACTCGGCGCCCGCGCTGCCGGACCAGATGTCGGCCGAGACGCCGCGGCCGTTGTCGCCGTTCGCGGGCGTGGACCAGATGATCCGGCCCGTGCGCGCGTCCGCCATCCAGGACGAGGGCTTCGAGCCGTCCTCGTCGACCTTGAACTCCTCCAGGCCCGCGCGGGACGGGTCGAGGTCCCCGACGTGCAGGGCGTCGCCGTGGCCGTTCTTCGTGGTCCACAGGGCGCTGCCGTTGTCGTCGACGGCCATGGCGCCGTAGACGATCTCGTCCCGGCCGTCGCCGTCGACGTCCGCGACGGACAGCTGGTGGTTGCCCTGGCCGTCGTAGCCCTTGCCGCTGTTGGTGGAGGAGTTGGTGTCGAACGTCCAGCGGCGGGTGAAGGAGCCGCCGCGCCAGTCCCAGGCGGCGACGACCGTCCGCGTGTAGTAACCGCGGGCCATGATCAGCGAGGGCCGGGAGCCGTCCAGGTACGCCGTGCCGGCCAGGAAGCGGTCGACGCGGTTGCCGTAGGAATCGCCCCAGGAGGAGACGGTGCCCCGGGCGGGGACGTAGTCGACGGTGCCCATGGCCCGGCCGGTCCGCCCGTCGAACATGGTCAGGTACTCGGGGCCGGACAGGACGTAGCCGGAGGAGTTGCGGTGGTCCGCCGAGGAACTGCCGATGACCGCGCCGGTGCCGTCCTTCGTGCCGTCGGCGGTCTTCATGGCGACCTCGGCCCTGCCGTCGCCGTCGTAGTCGTACACCTGGAACTGGGTGTAGTGGGCGCCGGAACGGATGTTGCGGCCCAGGTCGACGCGCCACAGGCGGGTGCCGTCGAGCCTCATGCCGTCGACGACCGTGTTGCCGGTGTAGCCGGACTGGGAGTTGTCCTTGGCGTTGCTGGGCTGCCACTTGAGGACGAGGTCGAGGGCGCCGTCGCCGTCGAGGTCGCCGACGGAGGCGTCGTTGGCCTCGTAGGTGTAGGCGACGCCGTCGGGCGTGGTGCCGCCGGCGGGCGGGCTGAGGGGGACGTCCTTGTAGCCGGCCCGGAACTGGATCGCGTGGACCGAGTCGGGCTGCTCGGTGCCGTTCACGACGGCACGGACCGTGTAGTCGGCCTGGGCGGGCGCGCCGGCGTGGAAGAAGGTGGTCGAGCGGGTGACGGGGGTGGAGTTGACCTTCGTGCCGGCCCGGTAGACGTTGAAGGCCACGTCGGCGGGGTCGGTGCCGAGCCAGCGCCAGCTCACGAGGTTGCCGTCGCCGGTGTGGACGCTGACCACACCTCGGTCGAGGGCCTCGGCCTGACGTGCGGTGGCGGCCTCCGCGGTGTCCGGGGCCAGCGTCGTCAGACCCGCGCCGACGAGGCCGGCGGCGGCGAGTGCCGCGGCCAGGACGAGGGGGCGTCTGCGGTGCTTGCGGGGGTGCCTCACGGGACGAACCTCCTGGGGGGCGGATGGGTTTCCGCCTCTCGGTCGCCGCCGGGGGCGCCCGGGTTGCCGCCCGGCGCGCCTACGCCTTCGCGAACGCCCTGAGGGTGAACACCGGGTCGGGTCGCGGCCGTTCCTGGTCGGGCAGGGCCGCGAGGCGGGCGGCGAAGCGGTCGGCGAGGTCCCCGCCCGGCGGCAGCGTGACGAACCAGCCGCGCCGCAGGTCGGCCACCGTACTGCGGGGACTGCGGCCCTGGCCGTGGCCGGTGAAGCGGGCCTCGCCGGCCGGTGTCAGGCCGTGGGCACGGGCGTACGCCTCGACGCGCCCGGCGGCGTCGCGGGCGGTGCTGGGCGGGCGGGAGGCGAGCACCGCGTCGATGTCGCTGCCCACGTTGTGCGCGGCTCCCTTGTCGACCGTCGTCACGTACACCCCGCCGGGCCGCAGCACGCGGGCGCACTCGCCCACGATGGTGCGCACGTCCTCGGCGCCGCGGGCCAGGTGCAGCAGCCACACGCTGCTCACGGCGTCGAACCCGCCGTCCCGGAAGGGCAGCCGGCGGCTGTCGGCCAGCACGACGGCGCCGGGCAGCCGGGCGGCGGCCCGGCGGGCCATCGCCGGGGCGAGGTCCGCGCCGGTCACGCGCAGGCCCGCCCGTCCGGCCGCGAGCCGGCCGGTGACGATGCCGGTGCCGCAGGCTACGTCGAGCAGGCCGCGGGCGTGCGGGGGCACGAGGCCCAGGACCGCCCGGGCGGCGGCTTCGGCGCGGGGCTCGCCGCCGCGCAGGGCGTCGTACCGTTCCGCTTCCTCGTCGTAGTCGAGCACTCCGTCAGTGTGCCCCGTGGCCCCCTGCCAGGTCCTCCACCCTGCGGGCGAGCTCGACGTCCTTCTCGGTGACGGCGCCGCCCACGCTGTGGGTGTTCACCGCCAGGGTCACGGTGTTGTAGCCGAGGGTCAGGTCCGAGTGGTGGTCGAGTTCCTCCTGCACCTGCGCGATGTGCACGACCATCGCGGTCGCCGCGAAGTGCGAGCCGAGGCGGTAGGCGCGGGTGAGGCGGTCCCCGTCGACGGACCAGCCCGGCAGCTCGGCCAGCCGCTCCTCGATCTCCTTCTGCGACAGCGGTTCCACGGGCATGGGCTGCGCTCCTCGTCTGCTGGCGTACGGGCACGGCGCCGTACGGCTCGGTTCCCCTCCCAGCCTGCCACAGCACGGCCGCCGCGGCCCTGGCCGGCGGCTCGGTGAGGCCGGGGTCCGCGGTCGGCTACCGTTCCGCGTATGACCGTACTCATGTCCGGTACCACCCCCACCGCCCAGGGCGTGGGTCCGCTGCTGCGGGCCTGGCGGGAGCGGCGGCGGATCAGCCAGCTGGAACTGTCGCTGCGCGCCGACTCGTCCGCCCGGCACATCAGCTTCATCGAGACGGGGCGTTCCCGGCCGAGCGAGGAGATGGTGCTGCGGCTCGCCGACCGGCTCGACGTCCCCATGCGCGAGCGCAACGCGCTGCTCCTCGCGGCGGGTTACGCCCCGCACTATCCCGAGACCCCGCTGGACGACCCGGCGCTGGACGCCCTGCGCGAGGGCATGGAGCGCCTGATCAGGGGCTACGAGCCGTATCCCGCGCTGGTGGTCGACGCGAGGTACGACGTGCTGGCCGCCAACCGGGGCATCGCGATGCTGATGGACGGCCTGCCCGAGCACCTGCTGGTGCCCCGGCCGAACGCGATGCGGCTCGCCCTGCACCCGGAGGGCCTGGCCCCGCGCATCCGCAACCTGCGCGAGTGGCGCGGGCACCTGCTGGAGCAGATGCGGCGGCAGATCGCCCTGGACCGTTCGCAGCCCCTGCGGGCCCTGTACGAGGAGGTCGCGGCCTACCCGGTGCCGGACGACGCCCCGGGCGAGGAACCGGACGAGCCGGTGCCGTACTTCGCGCTGCCGTTGCGGATCGAGCACGAGGGCCGGACGCTGTCGTTCATCTCGTCCATCTCCACCTTCAACACCCCGATGGACGTGACGGTCGCCGAGCTGGCCATCGAGACGCTGCTCCCGGCCGACCCGGCGACGGTGAAGTACCTTCACACGCTCATGTCCTGACGCCCCTTCAGCGCCGCGTACTGCAGCAGCGCGAAGCCCGCGACGACGAGCGCCTGGAGCACCGTCCACACCGCGCCGGCCGTGGTGGGCGAGAGCCAGAGGGCCAGGGCGGCGACACTCAGCGCCGACCAGGCCAGGTTGGCCTCCACCACGGCACGCACCGCGAGGGCGGGAGGCCGCCGGCGCGCGGCCAGCAGGCCCACGGCCGTCGCGTACACGGCGAGGAACGCGCCGAGGCCGAGCAGCAGCCCGGAGCCGGCCCCGAGGAAGCGGCCCAGCGGCCCGGACAGGGCGAGGTAGGCGAGCGCGTTGGTGCCGGTCACGGCCGCGTCGAGGGCCAGGAAGCGGCGGAGCACGAGCTGGGGCTCGAAGGTGCGGGCGAGTACGGCGAGCTGGTTCGTGGACATGGCGGGTCACCCTCCGTCGGGACAGGCGCGGCTGCGGGGGACCGGGGGCCGGGCCGGAGTGCGCCGGTCCGGCCCCCGGTGTGCTCTCCACGATCCCGCCCGGACGGGCGACGGTCGATTACCCGAGGGGTAATGCCGCCGCCGCACCCCGCACCCTGTGAGGCCGGCGACGGGACATGGCAGACTGCGGGCAGACTTGGGCGCGTTGGGGAGGCGTGGCGTGAGTGAGCGGCGGGTGGCACCCACCGTGGGCCAGGTGGTGCTCGGCAAGCGCCTCCAGGAACTGCGGGAGACGGCGGGCCTGAAACGCGAGGAGGCCGCCAAGGTCCTCCGGGTGGCCCCGGCGACCGTACGGCGCATGGAAATGGCCGAGGTCGCGCTGAAAATACCGTACGTCCAGATCCTGTTGTCGGAGTACGGCGTACCCGACGACGAGGTCGCGGCGTTCGTCGCGCTGGCCGAGGAGGCCAACCGGCCGGGCTGGTGGCAGCGCTACACCGACGTGCTGCCGGACTGGTTCAGTCTGTACGTGAGCCTGGAGGGCGCGGCACGGATCGTCCGCTCCTACGAACCGCACTTCGTGCCCGGCCTGCTCCAGACCGAGGACTACGCGCGCGCGGTCCTGGACGACGGGACGATCGGGACCGAGGGACGCGAGGCCGTCGAGCGGCACGTGGCCCTGCGCATGGAACGGCAGCGGCTGCTGGACCGGCCGGACCCGCCGCACCTGTGGGTGATCATGGACGAGACGGTGCTGCGGCGCCCGGTGAGCATCCACGGCCGGGTGATGCGCGGACAGCTCGACCGGCTGCTGGAGTTCGCCGCCCGGGACCGGGTGACCCTCCAGGTCGCCGAGTTCGGGGCCGGTCCGCACCCGGGGACGTACGCCCCGTTCACCCTGTTCCGCTTCGCCGAGCCGGAGCTGCCCGACCTGGTCTTCACCGAGTACCTGACCGGCGCGCTGTACCTGGACTCCCGCCAGGAGGTCTCCACGCACCTGGAGGTCCTGGACCACATGGCGGCGCGTGCCGCCTCTACCCAGCGCACCGAGAAGATCCTGCGGGAGTACCGCGAGAACTACTGACCGGCCACCGACACCGCTTCGAGGGAGAAGACCGCGCATGACCGGATCCGACGCCGCCGCCACCCCGATCGACACCAGCAGGCCGCACCCGGCCCGCGTCTACGACTGGTGGCTGGGCGGCAAGGACAACTACCCCGTGGACGAGGAGCTGGCCCGGAAGATCCTCGCCACGGACGACACCGCGGTGCGCGGGGCGCGCGCCAACCGCCGGTTCATGCAGCGGGCGGTCCGCACGGTCGCCGAGGCCGGCATCCGCCAGTTCCTGGACATCGGCACGGGCATCCCCACCGAGCCCAACCTGCACCAGGTGGCCCAGGGCGTCGCACCCGAGGCGCGGGTGGTGTACGCCGACAACGACCCGATCGTGCTCCGGCACGCCGAGGCGCTGCTGCACGGCTCGGCGGAGGGCAGCACGGACTACGTCCACGCGGACGTCCGGGACCCGGACACCATCCTGCGGCTGGCCGGGGAGAGCCTGGACCTCGGGCGGCCCGTCGCCCTGTCGCTGGTGGCCCTGACGCACTACCTCGGGGACGCGGTGGACGGCGACGACGCGCACGGTCTGCTGAAGCGGTACGTCGACGCCCTCGCGCCGGGCAGCCACCTGATCGTCTCGCAGGTCACGCCCGACCTGAACCCGGAGGCGGTCGGGCGGGCCGCCGGGCTGTTCGCCCGCAGCGGCACGCCGTTCTACCCCCGCTCGCTCGCCGAGTTCACGCGGTTCTTCGACGGTCTGGAGCTGTTGGGCCCCGGCATCATCCCGGTGACCGGATGGCGGCCGGACCCCGAGGACGTGGCGGCCCAGACGGAGGGCATCGTCCCGGTGTACGCGGGGGTGGCGCGCAAGCCCTGAGCGGTTCCCACGCCGCGCGCCCTGACCCGTACGGGCGCCGCGGACGGGTGGGCGGTCCCCGCGGCGCCTAGGTTCGCAACCAGGCGAGCAAGGGAGCGCACGTGACCGACACGCGGACACCGCCCACCGAGCCGGGCGCGGCGCTGCTGCGTGCGGGCCGCTTCTTCCGGCCCGGCACCGCCGCCCGCGACCTGCACAGCATCGGGCTGGTCGGCGGCCGGGAGTCGGACGCGTTCTACCGGGACCGCTGGAGCCACGACAAGGTCGTGACCTCCACACACGGCGTGAACTGCACCGGCTCCTGCCGCTGGAACGTGTTCGTCAAGGACGGCATCATCACCTGGGAGACCCAGGCGACGGACTATCCGTCGGTCGGCCCGGACCGACCCGAGTACGAGCCGCGCGGCTGTCCCCGGGGCGCCGCGTTCTCCTGGTACACGTACTCGCCGACCCGGGTGCGCCACCCCTACGTGCGCGGCGTGCTGCTGGACATGTACCGGGAGGCCCGGGCCCGGCTCGGGGACCCGGTGCTGGCGTGGGCCGACATCCAGGGCGACCCGGAGCGCCGACGGCGCTACCAGCGGGCGCGCGGCAAGGGCGGCCTGGTCCGGGCGAGCTGGGACGACGCGGTGGAGATGGTCGCGGCGGCCCACGTCCACACCATCGCGACCCAGGGGCCCGACCGGATCGCCGGGTTCTCCCCGATCCCGGCGATGTCGATGGTGTCGCACGCCGCCGGTGCCCGCTTCCACTCCCTCATCGGCGCCCCGATGCTGTCGTTCTACGACTGGTACGCCGACCTGCCGGTGGCCTCCCCACAGGTCTTCGGCGACCAGACGGACGTGCCGGAGTCGGGCGACTGGTGGGACGCGGCGTATCTGATCATGTGGGGCACGAACGTCCCGGTGACCCGCACGCCGGACGCGCACTGGATGGCGGAGGCCCGCTACCGGGGCCAGAAGGTGGTCGTCGTCGCGCCCGACTACGCCGACAACGCCAAGTTCGCCGACCAGTGGCTGCATCCGCACCCGGGCACGGACGCGGCGCTGGCGCTGGCGATGGGGCACGTGGTCCTCAGGGAGTTCTTCGTCGACCGGGTCACGCCCTTCTTCGACGACTACGTTCGGCGCTTCACCGACCTGCCGTTCCTGGTGACCCTGTCCGAACGGGACGGCGCGTACGTGCCGGCGAAGTTCCTGCGGGCCGCCGACCTGGGACAGCAGGGGCAGGACGCGGCCTGGAAGACGGTCGTGCTGGACGAGGCGACGGGCCGCGCGGTGGTGCCGGGCGGCTCGCTGGGCTTCCGCTGGAACGAGGCCGACCGGGGCAGGTGGAACCTGGACCTCGGTGACGTGCGCCCCCGGCTCGGCCTGCACGGCCACGAGGCCGCCGCGGGCGTCGAGGTGCTGCTGCCGCGCTTCGACACCGAGGGCGGCGCCCACGGCCAGGGCCGCGGCGACGTCGTACGGCGGGGCGTGCCGGCGGTCCGCCTGGGCGGGGCGGACGGGCCGCTGGTGACGACCGTGTTCGACCTGCTGCTGGCCCAGTACGGGGTGGCCCGCGACGGGGTGCCGGGCGACTGGCCGGCGTCGTACGAGGACGCGGACGCGCCCGGCACCCCCGCCTGGCAGGAGACGCACACCTCGGTGCCGGCGGCGACCTGCGTGCGGATCGCCCGGGAGTTCGCGCGGACCGCCGAGCGCTCCAAGGGCCGCTGCATGATCCTCATGGGCGCGGGCACCAACCACTGGTTCCACTCGGAGACGATCTACCGGGCCTTCCTCGCGCTGCTCCAGCTGACCGGCTGCCAGGGCCGCAACGGCGGCGGCTGGGCGCACTACGTGGGCCAGGAGAAGTGCCGGCCGGTCACCGGCTGGGCGGCGCTGGCCGCCGCGTCGGACTGGTCGCGGCCGCCGCGCCAGATGATCGGCACGGCGTACTGGTACCTGAACACCGACCAGTTCCGCTACGACCGCTTCGGTGCCGACGTCCTGGCCTCGCCGCTGGGCGAGGGGCGGCTCGCGGGGATGACGGCCGCGGACTGTCTGGCGCTGTCGGCGCGGACGGGCTGGATGCCCTCGTACCCGACCTTCGACCGCAACCCGCTGGAGCTGGGCGGGACCGACGGCGACCCGGTGGCGAACGCGGTGGCCGAACTGCGCGCGGGCACACTGAGGTTCGCCTGCGAGGACCCGGACGCGCCGGAGAACTGGCCGCGGATCGTGACGCTCTGGCGGGCCAACCTGCTCGGTTCGTCGGCGAAGGGCGCCGAGTACTTCACCCGGCACCTGCTGGGCACGCACTCCTCGCTGCGCGCCGAGGAGGCGGCGCCGGACGAGCGGCCGCGGGACGTGAGGTGGCGCGAGGAGGCGCCGGAGGGGAAGGTCGACCTGCTGGTGTCGCTGGACTTCCGGCACACCTCCTCCACGCTGCTGTCCGACGTCGTGCTGCCGGCCGCGACCTGGTACGAGAAGCACGACCTGTCCAGCACCGACATGCACCCCTACGTGCACGCGTTCTCGCCGGCCGTGGACCCGCCGTGGCAGGCGCGCACCGACTTCGAGACGTTCAAGGAGCTGGCCGAGAAGCTGAGCGAGCTGGCCGTCGGCCGTCTCGGAGTCCGCAGGGACCTGGTCGCGACGGCGCTCCAGCACGACACCCCGGGCGAGATCGCCCAGTCGGGCGGCGTCGTACGGGACTGGCGGCGCGGGGAGTGCGACCCGGAGCCGGGCAGGACCATGCCGAACCTGACCGTGGTGGAGCGGGACTACACGGCGATCGGCGCGAAGTTCGCGGCGCTGGGACCGCTGGTGGAGGACAAGGGGCTGCCCGCCAAGGGCATCACCCTGAGGCCGGACGAGGAGGTCGAGCGGCTGCGGCACATGAACGGCGCGGTGCGCGGCGGCCCGGCCGACGGGCGCCCCGCGCTGGACACCGCGGTGAAGGCCGCCGACACCATCCTGGCCCTGTCCGGCACCACCAACGGACGCCTCGCCACGCAGGGTTTCCGCACCCTGGAGGAGAGGACCGGGCAGGAGATGGCCCACCTGGCCGCCGAGCACGAGGGCAGACGGGTCACGTACGCGGACACCCAGGCGGCGCCCGTGCCGGTGATCACCTCGCCGGAGTGGTCGGGCAGCGAGGCCGGCGGGCGGCGGTACACGGCGTTCACCCTCAACACCGAGCACCTCAAGCCGTGGCACACCCTCACCGGGCGCCAGCACTTCTTCCTCGACCACGACTGGATGCACGAGCTGGGCGAGGCGCTGCCGGTGTACCGGCCGCCGCTGGACATGAGCCGGCTGTTCGGCGAGCCGCGGCTCGGCCCGGACGGACACCGCGAGGTGACGGTCCGCTACCTCACCCCGCACAACAAGTGGTCCATCCACTCCGAGTACCAGGACAACCTGTTCATGCTGGCGCTGTCCCGGGGCGGGCAGACCATCTGGATGGCGCCCGAGGACGCGGACGCCATCGGTGTGTCCGACGACGACTGGATCGAGGCGGTCAACCGCAACGGCGTGGTCGTGGCCCGCGCGATCGTCTCGCACCGCATGCCGCCCGGCACGGTCTACATGCACCACGCGCAGGAGCGCACGGTCAACGTGCCGCTCACCGAGACGACCGGAAAGCGCGGCGGCATCCACAACTCCCTCACCCGCCTGCTCCTGAAGCCGACCCATCTCATCGGCGGTTACGCCCAGTTGTCCTGGGCGTTCAACTACCTGGGGCCGACGGGCAACCAGCGCGACGAGGTCACGGTGATCCGCCGCCGCGGCCAGGAGGTCGAGTACTGATGCGTCCGATGGCCCAGATCGCGATGGTCATGAACCTCGACAAGTGCATCGGCTGCCACACCTGCTCGGTCACCTGCAAGCAGGCGTGGACCAACCGGCGGGGCATGGAGTACGTCTGGTTCAACAACGTCGAGACCCGGCCCGGCCAGGGCTACCCCCGCCGCTACGAGGACCAGGAGAAGTGGCGGGGCGGCTGGGAGCTCAACCGGCGGGGCGCGCTGCGGCTGAAGGCGGGCGGCCGGTTCAGGAAGCTCGCCGGCATCTTCTCCAACCCGAGGCTGCCCGAGATCAAGGACTACTACGAGCCCTGGACCTACGACTACAAGAACCTCACCGACGCCCCGCTCGGCGACGACTACCCGGTGGCGCGGCCCGTCTCGCAGCTCGACGGCAAGCCGATGAAGATCGGCTGGTCCTCCAACTGGGACGACAACCTGGGCGGCGCCCCCGCCTGGGGCGACCTGGACCCGATGGTGGAGCGCACCCGCCGGGAGGCCTCGGACAAGGTGCGGTTCGCGTACGAGCAGACCTTCATGTTCTACCTGCCGCGCATCTGCGAGCACTGCCTCAACCCGTCGTGCGTGGCGTCCTGTCCGTCCGGGGCGATGTACAAGCGGTCGGAGGACGGCGTCGTCCTGGTCGACCAGGACCGCTGCCGGGGCTGGCGGATGTGCGTGACGGGGTGCCCGTACAAGAAGGTGTACTTCAACCACCGCACCGGCAAGGCCGAGAAGTGCACCCTGTGCTACCCGCGCATCGAGGTGGGCCTGCCGACGGTCTGCTCGGAGACCTGCGTGGGCCGGCTGCGCTACCTCGGGGTCGTGCTGTACGACGCCGACAAGGTGACCGGGGCCGCGTCCACACCGAACGAACGGGACCTGTACGAGGCGCAGCTGGGGGTCCTCCTCGACCCCGGGGACCCCGAGGTGCGCCGGGCGGCCGAGGCCGCGGGGATCCCGCACGACTGGCTGGAGGCGGCCCGCCGCTCCCCCGTGCACGCGCTGGTGAGCACGTACCGGGTGGCGCTGCCGCTGCATCCCGAGTTCCGCACCCTGCCGATGGTCTGGTACATCCCGCCGCTGTCGCCGGTGGTGGACGCGCTGACGGAGACCGGGCACGACGGCGAGGACGCGGACAACCTGTTCGGGGCGATCGACACGCTGCGCATCCCGCTGGAGTACCTGGCGGAGCTGTTCACCGCGGGCGACGTCGCCCCGGTGCGGGCGTCCCTGGAGAAGCTGGCCGCGATGCGCTCCCACATGCGGGCGGTCAACCTCGGCGAGGCCCCCGACCCGTCGGTGGCGGACGCCGTCGGCATGACGCCGACCGCGGTCGAGGACATGTACCGGCTGCTGGCGATCGCCAAGTACGAGGAGCGGTACGTCATCCCCACGGCCGCCGTCGGGGACGCGCGGCGGCTGGAGGAGTCCGCGCTGCCGGACACGTGCAGCCTGGACGTGGACGGCGGCCCCGGCATGGGCGGCGACGGCCCGTTCGGCCAGGACTCGGGACGCCGGCGGCTGCCGCTGGTGCCGGTGGAGAACTTCCACATCCTGCGCCGGCGGCAGACCGCGGACGACGAGAGGGAGGTGTGATGCCCGGCTTCGAGGTCCTGTACCAGGCGGCGGCGCTCTGCCTGACCTACCCCGACGACGACTTCCGCGCCCGGCTGCCCCTGCTGCGCGAGGCCGCGCCGCAGCTGCGGGAGTTCACCGACCACGCGGCGGTGACGCCGCAGGGCGCACTCCAGGCGCACTACGTGGAGGTCTTCGACTTCAGGAACCGGCACAGCCTGTACCTGAGCTGGTGGACCGACGGCGACACCCGGCGGCGCGGCATGTCGCTGGTCCGTTTCAAGGAGCTCTACCGCGCCCACGGCCTGGAGTTCACCGGCGAGGAGCTGCCCGACTTCCTGCCGGCCGTGCTGGAGTTCACCTCGCGCACCGGCGACCTGGGCCTGCTGGTCGGGCACCGCGACGCCCTCGGCGAGCTGCGCTCCCGGCTCACCGCCTTCGGCACGCCGTACGCGCACGTCCTGGACGCCGTGTGCGCCACCCTGCCGCCCGCACCGACCGGAGCACGCCGATGACCGTCTTCCTCTGGGGCGTCCTGCCCTACGCCGCGTTCGCCCTGCTCGTCGCCGGCCTCGTCTGGCGGCACCGCTACGACCGGTTCGGCTGGACCACCCGCTCGTCCCAGGTCTACGAGTCGAGGCTGCTGAACATCGCCTCGCCGGTGTTCCACTACGGCATCCTGTTCGTGCTCGCCGGCCACCTGATCGGGCTGTTCGTCCCGGCGTCGTGGACGCGGGCGGTCGGCGTCGACGAGCACGCGTACCACCTGTTCTCGCTGTACGGCGGCACCCTCGCCGGAGCGCTCGCGGTCGCCGGGATCGGCCTGCTGGTCTACCGGCGCCGGACCAACGCGCCGGTCTTCCGCGCCACCACGGCCAACGACAAGGTCATGTACGTCTTCCTGCTCGGCGCCATCGTGCTCGGCATGGTCGCCAAGCTCTCCGACACCTCCGGCAACGGCTACGACTACCGCGGCACCGTCGCCCCCTGGGCGCGGAGCCTGTTCACCCTGCACCCGGACACGGGGCTGATGGAGGGGGTGCCGGTGCTGTACCACGTGCACGCGGTGATCGGGATGGTGCTGATCGCGCTGGTGCCGTACACCCGGCTGGTGCACATGTTCAGCGCCCCGGTGCAGTACCTGTTCCGGCCGTACGTGGTGTACCGGTCGCGCGACCCCAGGCAGCTGGGGCCGCGCCCGGACCGGCCGGGGTGGGAGCGGGCCGGGTCGTAGCAGGCCGCCGGGCCCGGCTCCCGGGGGTCAGGCGAGCTTGGCCGACAGGGTGATGGTCGTGCCGGTGAGGGCCTGGCTGACCGGGCAGTTCTTCTTGGCGTCCTCGGCGGCGGCGACGAACGCGTCGTTGTCGATGCCGGGGACGGTGCCCTCCACGGTGAGGTGGATGCCCTTGATGCCCTCACCCGGCTGGAAGGTGACGTCGGCCGAGGTGGTCAGCTTGGTGGGCGGGGTGCCGGCGCCGGCCAGGCCGTGCGACAGCGCCATCGAGAAGCAGCTGGAGTGGGCGGCGGCGATCAGCTCCTCCGGGCTGGTCTTGCCGTTCGCCTGCTCGGCGCGCGACGGCCACGACACCGGCTGCTCGCCGATGCCGGACGAGTCGAAGGTGACGACGCCGCTGCCCTCGAGCAGGTTGCCTTCCCAGACGGTGTGTGCGGAGCGCGTGGTTGCCACGACGAGTCCTTTCCGGATTCCCTTGCGGTACTGGGGTGGTGGGATCCCGTGCCCGGGTTCCCACCCCCATCCGATCACACTCCGGCCCGGCTCACCCGGAAGACCGGTCCCCGCGCAGCAGGTCTACCGAGCTGGCGGGACCGGCCTGCCGCTGCCGCCGGGCTGCCATCACCGCGTAGACCAGGACTCCCGCGAACAGGAACAGCACGCCCTGGTAGACCGCCGCGTAGCCGGCGCCCGCGACCAGCCACAGGGAGAACGCGGCCGCCACGGAGGCGATCACGGCGTCGCGCACCAGCCGGGCGCGGTTCACGCGCTCGCCCTGTCCGGAGAGCAGGTGGTAGAGCTGCGCGGCGGTGGCCAGCAGGTAGGGCACGGTCGCGGTGAAGGTGGTGACGAGGACCAGGACCTCGAAGACCTTCGCCGAGCCGGACGTGTAGTTGTAGACGGTGAGGAGGGAGGCCAGGACGACGGTGACGCCGACGCCGACGGTGGGGACACCGCGCCGCTTGCGGGCGAAGGCGGCGGGGAACAGTCCGTCGCGGGCCGCCGCGTACGGGGTCTGGGCGCTGAGCAGCGTCCAGCCGTTGAGGCAGCCGGTCATCGACACCAGGGCGGCGAGCGCGACGGCCCAGCCGCCCCAGGCGCCGCCGAACATGGCGTTCACGGCGTCGGAGAAGGGGGCGGTGGATCCGGCCAGGCGGTCGTGGGCGACGGTGCCGAAGACGGAGAGGGTGCCGAGCAGGTAGACGAGCGCGGCGCCCGCGGTGCCGATGACCGTGGCCCGGCCGACCGTGCGGCGCGGGTCCTTCACCTCGCCGGCGCTGACCGCGGCGGACTCCACGCCGAGGTAGGAGAAGAGCAGGATCGCGGCGGCGGCGGAGACCGCGCCGATGCCGCTGCCGCCGCTCGCGTTGAAGGGGCCGAGGTTGTCCGGGTCGAAGAAGAACAGTCCGCCGACCGCGACGAGCAGCAGCGGCGCGAACTTCAGCACGGTGGACACCAGCTGGACGGCGCCGACGTAGCGGGTGCCGGCGAAGTTGGCGAGCGCCGGCAGCCACTGGATGACGAGCGCGGCCAGGCACGCGGTCCAGCGGTGTCCGTTGACCGGGATCAGGACGTCGAGGTAGCCGACGGCGGCGACGGCGAGCGCGGCGTTGGACACCCAGGTGGTGATCCAGTACGCCCAGGCGGCGAGGAAGCCGGCGAAGTCCCCGAAGGCGCCGCGGGCGTAGACGTAGGGGCCGCCGGTGCGCGGGTCGCGGGCGGCGAGCCGGCCGAAGACCAGGGCGAGGGCGATCGCGCCGACGGTGAGCACGCCGAAGGCGAGCAGGCTGATGGTGCCGAACGGGGCGACGGAGGCGGGGAGCAGGAAGATGCCGCCGCCGATGATGTTGCCCATGACCAGGGCGGTGGCGACGGGCAGCCCGAAGCGGCGGGCGTGCTTGGTGCCGCCGGATTCCGGGGCGGGGGCGGCGGGGGTCTCCTGCGGAGCCGGAGCCGGTGGGGGGACGGTCCCGGGGACGTGCATGGGGTGGTACGCCTTCCTTGGAACTGGTGCCCGGGATCGCCGGGACGGCGTCCATGGTCCGGCACCGCCACGCATTGCTCCAAATCAGGCCGTTTTGTCCTGCGCGAGCCCCTCCGGGACCGCAAAAGGTGAGCCGTCGTGGCCCCGCGGCCGGGAATCGTCCAGCGGCACCTGCGGACCGTTGGACTCGCGCAGCCAGCGGCGGAGGATCCGGTGGACCTGCTCGGCGCCGACGACGTCCGCCCCCTCGCCGTCCGGCGCGGACAGGACGACGGGCGACAGCAGGAAGGCCCGGGACTGGGCGCCGCCGAGTCCGCCGTGGGAGCCGATCTGCTCCTCGAAGGCGAGGACCTCGCCGTCGGCCGGGTCGTGGAAGGAGTTGACCATGACGTCGGCGGTGTGCGGGAAGGTGTGCGTGCGGCGTACGGCGTCCGCGGCGCCGGGGCCGAACGGCGCGAGCGGGCCGGGGTCCTCGTCGAGCCGGTCCAGCGGGATCTCCGCGCCGCGCGCGCCGAGGACCAGGCCGCCGTGCTTCTCGCTGCGCACGAGCAGGAAGCCGACGCCGGGGTGGTTGGCGAGGGTGGGCAGCAGCGCCGGATGGCGGGCGTCGATCTCCTCGCGGCTCATCCGGTGCGGCACGTCCGGGAAGGAGACGAGGCCGAGGTTGCCGGAGGCCAGCACGACCGGCTCCGAGTGGCGGTCGGCGGCGGGACGGTGCTGCTCGCCGCTCTCCTCGACGGGCCGGTGCAGGGCGGCCCGTACGGCGGAGCGCGCCTCGGCGCCGCTGCGGGTGCGGCGCGCCCGGCGGGGCACGGGCAGTCCGCAGCCGGCCCGCACCAGGTCGGCGAGGGTGAGCCCGTAGCGGGCGCGGAAGGTCTCGCCGGGGCTCTGGCCGTGGTCGGACAGCACGACGATCCGGTACCGGCGGGGGGCGTGCTCGGCGACCTTCTCGATCAGCGCGAGGGCACGGTCGAGCCGCTGGAGGACCTTCGCGGCGTCCCGGCTCCGCGGTCCGGAGTGGTGCGCGACCTCGTCGTAGGCGACCAGGTCGGCGTAGACGGCGGTGCGTCCGGCGAGCATGTCGCCCATCACGGCGGCGACGACGACGTCCCGCTCGACGACGGTCGCGAAGGCCCGCACGAAGGGGTAGAGGCCGCCGCGGGAGACGCGCGGGCGGACCTTGCGGACGCGGGCGCGGGTGGACTGGCCGATCTCCCGGCCCACCTCGGCGACGAAGGACAGGGCGGTGCGGACCGCGTTGGCCGGGTCGGAGAAGTAGGCGAAGTAGCCGGACCGGGAGCGGTTCTCCGGGCTGCGGCGGCGGGTGGCTATGGACAGCACGAGGGCCTGCTCGTCGGCGCCGCCGCTGAACAGGTTGCCGCGGCTGGCGCCGTCGAAGGTGAGCAGTCCGCCGTCGCCGGTGTGTTCGATGGCCCGGCGCTGCAGGTCGGCGGCGCTGGTGGGGCGGTTGCAGACGACCACCTCGCCGCTGTCCTTCTCGTACCAGCGGAACGCCGGGACGTCGTGGTTGCTGCCGTGCAGGATGCCGAGCTGGCTGGCGCCGGTCTGGCTGGACCAGTCGGTGCGCCACGGGGCGAGCCGGTGGGTCGCGGAGGAGCCGTCTCGGCCGAGCCAGCGGGCGGCGGTGGGCATCAGACCCTCGTCGACCGCGTCCAGCAGCACGTCGTGGCCGACGCCGTCCAGTTGCAGGAAGACGGTGCCGGGGCCGGTCGGGCAGGGCGGGCCGGATCTGCGGCGGCGGTCGGCGAGCCGGTAGAGCCGGCGCCGGTAGGCGTCGTCGTCGCGCACGGCCAGGGCGCCGCCGGTGGCCGAGGCCACGGCGGACATCACGGCGGCCACCACCACGGCCGTCTCGGGGGCGACGCCGCCGCGCGCGGTCGGGTTCACGTCCAGGGCGAGGAGCAGCAGCCCGCCGTTGAGGAAGAAGACCAGCAGCCCGAGGACGAGCGCCGGCACCAGCAGCAGCAGCCGCACCAGCAGCGGCCACACCAGCGCCGAGAGCAGACCGAACGCGCCGGCGCCGACCGCGGCGGTGACCGCGATGTCGGTCGCGCTGTCGCCGTCGGGGGACTGGAGCCGGAAGTCGGGGAGGATCCCCGCCAGCACCAGCATGGTCACGGTGGAGACGGCCCACACCGCGATGCTCCGGCCGATCTGGCTGGCGCCCCGCCGCCAACGCCCTCCACCCACGCTCCGCACACCTCACGTCCCGGCCCGCAGTCCGCGCGGGCCCTCCCCACCCTGCCACAACGCTCCGGGACGCCTGTTTGTCCCCCCTGGTCCGGTTCACCCGGGACCCGCCCGATACCCGCGGGCGTCCGCCGTCAGCGGCCGTCGTACCCGGCCGTCGGCATGGACAGTCTGCGGTGCACGCACGCCTTCATCCGGGCGTCGTACGACGGTTCCTCGTGCCCCACCGTCTCCACCCGCACCCCGCGCCGCGCGCACTCCGCGGTGAACTCCTCCACGGAGGACAGCGCGCTCTCCAGCACCCGGCGGCTGGGCGCCACGAACACGTCCTGACCGGGGCGCACGCCGTCCCAGAGGGCGTCGTGGTCGGGCCGCAGGCCACGGACCAGCAGTTCCCGGGTGACCACGTAGCCCTGCTCGGCGGCCCAGCGCGCGCACATGGCGTGCTGGCTGCGGGAGTCGACGAGGAACGGATCGTCGTCCAGCTGCTCCAGCGGCGTCAGACTCGCGATCGCCGTCACGCGTAACGGCCTCATGGTGTCCCCCTCACCTCCCCTTTTCGCCGCCGACCCTACTCCTGGACGTAGGCTTCGGGGAGTCGCGCGAAGGAGGCAAAGAGGTGCCGGTGGAGCTCACGTGGTGGGGTCACGCCACCTGCACGGTCGAGGACTCGGACATACGTGTGCTCACCGACCCGCTGTTCGTCCGAAGACTGGCCCATCTGCGCCGCAGACGGGGCCCGGTGCCCTCGCCGGAGGCCCGGCGCGCGGACGTGACGCTCGTGTCCCATCTGCACGCCGACCATCTGCACGTGCCGTCGCTCGCGCGGCTCGCGCCGGGCACGCGCCTGCTCGTGCCCCGGGGCGCACGACGGGCGGTGCCGGGGCTGCGCCGGCTGGGGCACCTGAGGCTGACGGAGGTCGCGCCCGGCGACGAGACGACGGTCGGCGACCTGCGCATACGCGCCGTGCCCGCGCGGCACGACGGGCGGCGGCTGCCACTGGGCCCGCACCGCTCCCCCGCGCTCGGCTACGTCGTCGAGGGCGAGGGACGTACGTACTTCGCCGGGGACACCGGGCTGTTCGACGGGATGGAGAAGGAGGTCGGACCGGTCGACGCGGCGCTGCTGCCGGTCGGCGGGTGGGGGCCGTACCTCGGCGCGGACCACCTGGACGCCGGGCGGGCCGCCGAGGCGCTGGCCCGGCTGGCGCCGTCCGCGGCGGTGCCGGTGCACTACGGCACGTACTGGCCGATCGGGATGGACGCCGTGCGCCCCCACGAGTTCCACACGCCGGGCCACGAGTTCGTGCGCCTGTCGGCGCTGCGCGCGCCGGGCGTCGCGGTGCACCGGCTGGGGCACGGCGAGAGCATACGGGTGGAGGTCGCGAGGTGACCTTGCTGGGCACCGCCGTGACGAGCATCCCGACCGAGCCGACGCAGCAGGCGCTGGGCTATCCGTCGCTGTTCCTGCTGGTGCTGATCGGAGCGCTGGTGCCGGTGGTGCCGACCGGTGTGCTGGTGAGTTCGGCGGCCGTGGTGGCGATGCACCAGACGTTGCCGTTCTCGCTGCTGATGGTGTTCGCGACGGCGTCGCTGGCCGCGTTCTGCGGGGACATGACGCTGTACTGGCTGGGGCGACGGGGGGTCGGTTCGAAGAACGGCTCGCGCTGGCTCGAGGTGATCCGGTCCCGGGCGCCGGAGGACCGGCTGGAGCAGGCCCAGGAGAAGCTCGCCGACCACGACGTCGCGGTGCTCGTGCTGTCCCGGCTGGTGCCGGCCGGCCGGATCCCGGTGATGCTGGCCTGTCTGCTGGCCGAGTGGCCGTCGCGCCGTTTCGCCAGGGGCAACCTGCCCGCGTGCCTGGCCTGGGCGGTGACGTACCAGCTGATCGGGATTCTGAGCGGCTCGCTGTTCAGCGAGCCGTGGGAGGGCGTGGCCGCCGCGATCGCGCTCACGGTGCTGGTGAGCGCGGCGCCGAGCGCGTGGCGCCGCCTGCGGGGGCCGGCGAAGGCCTAGGGGGTCTCCGTTTCACTCCTCGCCCAGAACGCGGGAACCGCCGACGGGCAGGTCCCACAGGTCCTCCCGTGGCAGCCCCGCCTCGTGCCACGCGGCGCGTACGCGGGTGAGCGGCTCCATCACCGGTTCCGCCGACAGGACGAAGGTGCCCCAGTGCATCGGCGCCATCCGCCGGGCCCCGAGGTCCTGGGCGGCCCGGACCGCCTCCTCCGGGTCGCAGTGCACGTCGCGGAGCCACCAGCGCGGGTCGTAGGCGCCGATGGGGAGCAGTGCGAGGTCGATGCCGGGGTGGCGGCGGCCGATGCGCGAGAACCAGTGGCCGTACCCGGTGTCGCCGGCGAAGTACACGCGGCGGCCGTCGGCGTCGGTGAGGACCCAGCCGCCCCACAGGGTGCGGCAGGTGTCGGTGAGGCTGCGCTTGGACCAGTGGTGGGCCGGTACGAAGTCGAAGCGGACCGTGCCCAGCCGGGCGCCCTCCCACCAGTCCAGCTCGGTGACGCGGGTGAACCGGCGCCGGCGGAACCAGCGGCCGAGCCCGGCCGGGACGAACACCGGGGTGTCGCGCGGGAGTCTGCGCAGCGTCGGGGCGTCCAGGTGGTCGTAGTGGTTGTGGCTGATGACGACCGCGTCGACCCGCGGCAGGGAGCCCCAGGGGACGCCGACGGGGGTTACGCGGGCCGGGGTGCCGAGGATGCGGCGGGACCAGACGGGGTCGGTGAGCACGGTGAGCCCGCCGATGCTCACCACCCAACTGGCGTGTCCCGCCCAGGTGACGGCGACGGTGCGGGCGTCCACGCGGGGCAGCGGCCCGGGTGCGTACGGCAGCCTGGGGATGTCGGCCAGGCCCTCGGGGCCGGGTCTGACCGCGCCCTCGCGGGCGAATCTGGCGAAGGCCTTGAGTCCGGGCAGCGGTGCGGTCAGGCGGTCGTGGAAGGTCCGCGGCCAGAACCGGCGTTCGGCCAGCGGCCGGGGCTCGGCCAGGGGCGGGAAGGGGGTGTCCGGGCCCGGCGGTGTGGGGGCGTGCTGGTCCTGGACGGGCGTGGTGCTCGCGGTCGGCCGGGGCTGCTGCGTCATCGGGGAGGCTCCCATCGCTGAGCGTCGCGGAGATCGCCGAAGACCGACTTCAGGCCGATCAACGCGCCTTGCACGTGCGGAAGTTCCAACGGATCGGGAGAGGTGAGGCATTCCGCGCGCCGCTCGTCGGTGTCGCCCGGGAACGGGCCGGTGGACAGCCGGACGCGCAGCGCGAGGAGGTCGTCGCCGAAGCGGTGGCCGCCGGGGGCGGGCATGCCGAGCCGGGCGGTGAGGAAGTCCTCCAGTTCCTGGGCGTCACCGACGCCCCGGGCGCCGAGCGCCTCGCGCAGCGGGCCGAGGTCGGCGTACAGGTGGCGGCCGGCCTGCGGGGGCCGGGCGGTGGCGCCCGCGGCGACGACGGTGGCGTGCACGGCGGCGGCCAGGCGCGCGTGCAGGCGTACGGCGGCCGAGCGTCGGGCGGTGACCGGCTCGGGTTCGGCGAGCGCGTACCCGGCCGCGGCGGCGAGGGGCGCGGCGACGCGGGCACCGAGCGCGGTGAGGACGTCGAGCACGCGTGCGTGCAGGCCGTTCCCGGCGGCCGAGGCGGGGAAGCGGGCGATCGCGGCCGGCCAGCCCGGCGGCAGCAGCGCGCCGGCCAGGTCGGTGACGACGGTGACCCGATCGGGCAGCATCTCGGCGGGGCTGAGCAGCACCGTGGCGTGCGGGTCGTGCAGCGTGTCGCGCCAGGTCTCGTCACTGACCAGGTGCAGTCCCTCGCCCGCGGCGGCCTCGACGGTCTCGTGCAGCAGCTCGGGCGGCGCGACGGTGCCGGTGGGGTCGTCGGCGACGGACAGCACGAGCAGGCGCGGGTCGCCGCCCTCGGCACGGATGCGGCGCACGGTCTCCAGGAGGGCGTACGGATCGGGAACGCCGCCCGACTCGGCGGGGGTGGGTACGTGGAAGACGGGCCGGCCCAGCAGCCGCGCGTACGGGGCCCACCAGGCGGCGCAGGGGCGCGGCACCAGGACGTCGCCGCCGAGGGCGGCGGTCAGCGCGAGCAGCAGGGCGTTGGCACCGGGGGCGGCGGCCGCGTGGTCCGGGGCGGTGGGCAGGCCGCGCCGGTCCCAGTAGCCGCAGGCGGCGTCCAGGAGGGCCGGAGCGCCTCCTGCGGGTTCCTCGTGGGCGCGACCCGCGGCGGCGGCGAGGACGGCGGACAGTTCGGGCAGCACCGGAAGTCCGTCGCCGGGCAGGTGGGGGCCGCGGCGGACGGTGCCGTGGTCCTCGGGGGCCGGGCCCACGCTCGTCTGGGCGGGCTCTCCGCCCCCGGGCGCCGCGGGGCGTTCGGGGACGTCGCCTTCGGGGTCCGTCCACCGCATGGTGCCTCCGCAGTCCGTGGTGCCGAGTCCTGCCGCCGCCGGGGCGCGGTCCGCCTCGCGGCCGTGCTCCGGTCGCGCTCCGGTCGTGCAACCAAGTACCCACCGGGCCGCCCGGCCATTGCTCCGGCCCGCGTCGCGTCCGTCACCGTGCCGACCGGTCCGGGCCGGCCGCGGGTCAGTGGTCCCGGGTCTCCCCGCGCAGTCGCAGCCGCAGCCGGTACGCGGCCCCGCCGAACGCACCCGCGATCAGGACGCCGCCGGCGGCCAGGGCGGGCACGGAGTCGGTGAAGGACCCTCCCGTGCCGGCCTGCACCCCGTGGTCCGCCGTCCCGTCGCCGCACGGCGCGCCCCAGGTGGTGGGATCGGGGCACGGAGGCCGGGTCGTGCAGGGCGTACCGTGCCCGCTCGTCCCGCCGTCCCCGCGCGCGGTGGAGAGGCGGGACGGCACGGCATCGCCGGCGAGCGCGGACCCGGCCTGGGGGACGGCGCCGTCGTACGGGACGGGCGCCTCGCCGGAGGAGGACTTGCCGTCCGGCACCGCCTCGGCGTCCGGAACGGCGGCCTCGCCGTCCGGCACGGTCTCCTCGTACGGCATGGCCTCGTCGCCCGGGACGGCTTCGTCGCCCGGGACCGTCTCATCGTCCGGCACGGCCGGCTCGGCGTACGGCACGGCCGGCTCGGCGTACGGCACCGGCTCGTCGCCGGGTACGGCGGCCCCGTCGCCCGGTTCGGCCGGCTCCTTGCGCGGCACGGCCGGCTCGTCGTGCGGGGCGGCGGACGGGGGGCAGGAGGGCTCGGGGGTGGCACTGCCCCAGGAGCGGGTGGGCTTGGGGGTGGCGGTGCCCCAGGAATGCGTGGGCTTGGGGGTGGCGGTCCCCCAGGAATGCGTGGGCCTGGGGGTGGCGGTCCCCCAGGATCTGGTGGGCTCGGGGGTGCCGCTCTCCCGGGACACGGTCATCGCCGCGCTCCACGGCCGGCCGTCACCGCCGGCTCCCCCCGGGCAGGTGCCGTCCACGGTCGACGGCACCTCCCGGCCCGCCGCGTCCGGGTCGCTCCCGAGGTCGCCCGCGGAGGCCGTGCGCGCGGTCCCCCGGTAGGCGGTCCCGCCGTCGCCGCCCTTCACCCTCAGCAGCGCGACGGTGCCCCCGTCGAAGGCCGGCGAGACCGCGTCGAGGGCGTCCGGGGCGGCCGCGACGGCCGGGCCGCAGTCGACCGAGACGGTGACGGTGTCCCCCGGTCCGACGGCGGCCGGGCTGACCTCGGCGGCGGGTTCACCGGTACCGGCCGGCCGTGGGGTGCCGCCCGGGTCCGCCGCGCCGGATCCGGCGAAGACACCGAGGGCGGCACTGGCCAGTACGGCGGCGGACAGGACACGCGGGGTGCGGCGCATGGGTTCGGGCTCCTTCGAGCGACGGCTGCGAGGGCGCGGCACTCGCGCCCTCGGCCATCACAGCCCGCCCGGACCGGTGGCGCGCGCCGCCGTGCGCCGTTCGCGGGACCGGGGGGCCCGTGCGGGTGAGGAACACGTTTCGTACCCGCCGCCGCAAAAGCCGGGTCAGGCCGCCGGGTCCCGCAGCACCTGCTTGCGCACCCGGTCGCAGCACCGGCTGATCAGCCGGGAGACGTGCATCTGGGAGATGCCGAGCTGCTCGGCGATGCGGCTCTGGGTCATGTCGTCGAAGAACCGCATGTAGAGGATGGCGCGCTCCCGCTCGGGCAGGGCGGCCAGCCGCTTCCCGACGGCCACGCGGTCCACGACGGTGTCGAGGGCCGGGTCGGGGGCACCGAGGCCGTCGGCGAGCGAGTAGCCGTCCTCGCTGCCGGGGACCTCGGCGTCCAGGGAGAGGGCCGTGAAGCTGTCCAGGGCCTCCATGCCCACGCGGACGTCCTCCTCGCCCAGACCTGCGTGTTCGGCGATCTCGGCGACGGTGGGGCTGCGGCCGGAGGTGGTCCGGGAGAGGTCCTGACCGGCGACCCGGACACGGTTGCGGAGTTCCTGGACCCGGCGCGGCACGTGCAGGGTCCACATGTGGTCGCGGAAGTGCCGCTTGATCTCGCCGGTGACGGTGGGGACGGCGTAGCTCTCGAACGCGCTGCCGCGCGTGGGGTCGTACCGGTCGACGGCCTTGACGAGGCCGAGGGCGGCGACCTGCCGCAGGTCCTCGTAGTTCTCGCCGCGGCTGCGGAAGCGTCCCGCGATCCGTTCGGCCATGGGCAGCCAGGCCTCGACGATCCGGTCCCGGACCGCGTCGCGCTCCGGGCCGTCGGGAAGGGCGGCGAGGCGCCGGAAGGCGTCCGCCGTGTCGGGGGCGTCGTCGTGGGGGTGCTTCGTACCGGCTGGGATCGGCATGCGCGCAGCTCCTTCGGAGTGCGGGGGCCTGTCGTGGCGCCGGACGGAGGTCCGGGCGACGCGGGCCGGCACCGGGGCTCGTGGGGCTCTCCGGGGCCGGGGCGGGCGCCGGTGGTGCGACGACACGGCCCTGCGTTCGGGCGGTCACCGTGGGAGGGCGTCCGGGGCCCGGACGGACGCGTCCGTGGCGGCGTCGCGCCGCTCCCACGGACGTGCCTCCTGTCCGAAGCACTGAACCTGCGCCTGCCCCCGCACCCCGGCCCCAAACATCCCGGCGCGGCCGGGTCCCGGTACGGGCGACGCAGCCGACGGCGACCGCGGCGGGTGGTGGCGCGGGCCGGGTTGCCCCGCCCCGCCGGACGAACCCGGGGTGCCTGCGGCCGCACGTAGCGTGTCCGCGCGAATCCGGCCCGACGTGTCCGGGTGAATCCGTGTCGGCCGTCGGTGGCCGGGTACGCGGTCCGCACCCCCTGAGGATGTGGAGGGAGACATGCAGCGAGGCAGTGACCGGATGAGCGTCCACCGCGACGACGAGATGAAGCACGAACTGCAGGGTCTGCTCAGGTCCGGGCGCCCCACCCGCAGTGAGGAGTGGAACGACCCGGAGCCGACCGCCGAGGACGATCCGGAGGTCATGCACGGGCCGGTGACGCCGGGCCGCGGGCCGACGTACCTGGAGGCGCTCCGCCTGGAACTGGCCCGGAACCTGACCCGGGGCACTTTCCCCGCGGGTCCCCGGGAGCTGGGCCGCGCCCTGCGCCGCGGCAACGCGCCCGACGCCCTCGTCGAGGGCATGGAACGCCTGCCGGACAAGGCACGCTACGACAACGTCCAGGAACTGGCCGTCGCCCTGACCGAGAGCGGTGGGCCCGAGGGCGCGTAGGCGCCGGAAAGGGCGGGCCGTGATGGCCGAGTACGTGAGGGACGTCATGACTCCGGGTGTGGTCGCCGTCCGCCCGGACTCCTCCCTCGTCGAGGCGGCGCAGCTGATGCGCACGCAGAACATCGGTGATGTGGTGGTCGCGGACGGCCAGGAGGTCGTGGGAGTGCTGACCGACCGGGACATCACCGTGCGGGCCGTGGCGGACGGCACCGACCCCATGGCGGTGAGCGTCCGCGCGGTCTGCACCCCCGATCCGCTGACGGTCTCCCCCGGTGATCCGGTGGCGGACGCCGTCACGCTGATGCGTGAGCACGCCGTGCGCCGGCTGCCGGTCGTGGAGGACGGGCTGCCGGTGGGGATGGTGAGCCTCGGCGATCTGGCCGAGGCCCGGGACCCCGCCTCGGCGCTCGCCGACATCAGCCGCGCGGAGCCGGACGCGAGGGACGGCACCTGACAGCGACCCGCGGGGCCGCGGCCCCGCGACCGAACGTGACACGCGCGCCGGCCGGCGCCACCCGCCGGCGGGCGCAGAAAGGAAGACGAACCACATGCGCATCGCATTTCTGACCGCACCCGAGGGCGTGGAGCAGGTCGAGCTGACCGAGCCGTGGCAGGCGGCGAAGGACGCGGGCCACGAGCCCGTGCTCGTCTCCACGCAGTCCGGTGAGATCCAGGCCTTCGACCACCTCGACAAGGCGGACACGTTCCCGGTGGACGAGGTGGTGGGCGACACGTCGGCCGACTCGTTCGGCGGGCTGGTCCTGCCGGGCGGCGTGGCCAATCCGGACTTCCTGCGGATGGACGAGAAGGCCGTGGCGTTCGTGAAGGACTTCTTCGAGCAGGGCCGGCCGGTGGCCGCGATCTGCCACGCCCCGTGGACGCTCGTCGAGGCGGACGTCGTACGCGGACGGGTGATGACCTCGTGGCCCAGCCTGCGGACCGACCTCGGCAACGCGGGCGCCACCTGGGTGGACGAGCAGGTGAAGGTCTGCGACCACGGCAACAACATCCTGGTCACCAGCCGGAAGCCGGACGATCTCAAGGCGTTCTGCGAGACGTTCCTCGCGGAGTTCGCCAAGGCCGGCTGAGCTCCGGCCGTGCACGGGCCCGGCCGGCCGCGCGTTCCCGACGTGTGGGCCGGCCGGGCCCGTGCGCGTTCGCCGCACGCGGGCACCGCCGGGCCGGTGGCCGGGGCCGCGTGCTTCAGGCGCCGGGGGCGGCGCTCTCGCCGGAGGTGCGCTCCCGGGCGCCCTCGCGGGTGCGGCCCGCGGCGACCGGACGCCGGGGGTTGCGGCGCAGCCATTCGCCCTCGAGCTGCGCCATGCGCTCGTTGTGGGCCCGCAGTGCGTCGTTCGACCCGTACAGCAGGGTGTCGTGGCGCGTGCGGTGGATGGTCTCCAGCTCCTTCATGAGCTGCTGGTCGTCCAGACGGCCCGGGTCCACTCCGGCCGGGGCGCCGTCCCGCGTGTCGTGTTCGTTCATGCGGTCCGGGTACCCGCCCCGGAAGCACTACCACCCCCGAGCGGCATCCGGGAGGGAGCCATGGAACTCGCCTTTCTGCATCCACTCTACGAACACCAGGGGCCCTGGGCCTCCGTGTACGTCGACCTCTCCCAGCACACCGAGGACACACCCCACGAGCGTGAACTGACGGCCGCCGCGGTGGCCCGGGAGCTGGCCGCACAGGGCGCGGACGACGCGACCTGCCGGGCGGTGCGGGAGGCCGTGGACGGACTGCGCCACTCCAGCGACCCGCACGGGCGGGCGCTGTTCGCGCGGGCCGGCGAGGTGGTGCTCGACCCGCCGCTGGCGCGTCCCCCGCAGGGGGGCACCGAGGCCCACTGGGCGGCGCTGCCGCGCGTGGCGCCGCTGCTGGAGCTGGCGGGCGAGGATCCCGTGTGCGTCGTGGCGTACATCGACCGCAAGGGTGCCGACTTCGAGCTGCGCAGCGCGCTGGGCAGCCGGGACGCGGGCTCGGTGACCGGCCGGCCGTGGCCCGTGCACCGCACGAGCAGTTCCGACTGGTCGGAGCGCCACTTCCAGCTGCGGGTGGAGAACACCTGGGAGCACAACGCGGCGGAGATCGCGGACGCGCTCGCCGTGTGCCAGGAGGAGACGGGTGCCGACCTGCTGATCCTGGTCGGTGACGACCGCGAGCGGCGGTCGGTGCACGAGCGGCTGCCCAAGCGGCTGCAGGACCGGGTCGTGGAAGCCGCGCACGGCGCGGGCAGCCGGCTGCTGGACGCCGACGTGGAGCGGCTGCGCGAGGACCACGTGCGCTCGCGGGCGCGGGACGACCTGGACAGGTTCCTGGCCGCCCGCTCACCCGACGGCGAGGGCCGGGCCGCCGCGGCGGAGGGCGTACCGGCGCTGATCGATGCCGCCCGGGAGCACCGCATCGACGAGCTGCTGATCATCCCGGACGGTCCCGACACCCACCGCGAGGTGTGGATCGGCGAGGACGCCGACCAGCTGGCGGTGCGCCGTACGGAGCTCAGGACGCTCGGCGAGCAGAACTCCTGGTCGGCCCGCGCGGACGACGCGCTGCTGCGGTCGGCGGTGATGACCGGTGCTCCGGCGATCTCGGTGACGGCGGCCCGGTCGCAGGAGGAGGCGGCGGACGACGCGCCGGTGGGCGGCCTCGGCGCACTGCTGCGCTGGCGGTGACGCCCCCTGCCCCGGCCGGCTACCGGGCCCGCTCCACCCGCCGTTCGTCCCAGACCGGCTCCGGCGTCTCGCGGACGCGGCCGTCGCTCCCGAAGACGAGGTAGCGGTCGAAGGAGCGGGCGAACCAGCGGTCGTGGGTGACCGCGAGGACCGTGCCCTCGAAGCCCTCCAGGCCCTCCTGGAGGGCTTCGGCCGACTCCAGGTCGAGGTTGTCGGTCGGCTCGTCGAGCAGCAGGGCGGTGACGCCCTCCAGTTCCAGCAGGAGGATCTGGAAGCGGGCCTGCTGGCCGCCGGAGAGCCTGTCGAAGGTCTGCTCGGCCTGCTGGGTCAGCTCGTAGCGGCGCAGCCGGGACATCGCGGCGCCCCGGTCCTGGGCGTGTTCCTTCCACAGGATGTCCAGGAGGGTGCGGCCCAGCAGCTCGGGATGCGCGTGGGTCTGCGCGAAGTGGCCGGGCAGCACACGCGCGCCGAGTTTCCAGTGGCCGCTGTGGGCCACGTCGTCCCCGGCGAGCAGGCGCAGGAAGTGCGACTTGCCGGAGCCGTTGGAGCCGAGGACGGCGACCCGTTCGCCGTAGAAGACCTCCAGGTCGAAGGGTTTCATCAGGCCGGTGAGTTCCAGGTTCTCGCAGGTGACCGCGCGGATGCCGGTGCGGCCGCCCTTCAGGCGCATCCGGATGTCCTGCTCGCGGGGCGGCTCGGGCGGCGGCCCGGCCTCCTCGAACTTGCGCAGCCGGGTCTGGGCGGCCCGGTAGCGGGAGGCCATGTCGTGGCTGTTCTCGGCGGCCTGACGTAGCGTCAGGACCAGTTTCTTGAGCTGCGCGTGCTTCTCGTCCCAGCGGCGGCGCAGCTCCTCGAAGCGGGCGAATCGCTCGCGGCGCGCCTCGTGGAAGGTGGTGAAGCCGCCGCCGTGCACCCAGGCGTCGGCGCCCGCGGGGCCGGGCTCGACGGAGACGATCTTCTGGGCGGCGCGGGCGAGCAGCTCCCGGTCGTGGGAGACGAACAGCACGGTCTTGCGGGTCTCGGCCAGCCGCTCCTCCAGCCAGCGCTTGCCCGGCACGTCCAGGTAGTTGTCCGGCTCGTCGAGCAGCAGCACCTCGTCGGTGCCGCGCAGCAGCGCCTCCAGGACGAGCCGTTTCTGCTCGCCGCCGGAGAGCGTGCGCACCTGCCGCCACTGGGCCTTGTCGTAGGGGACGCCGAGCGCGGCCGTGGTGCAGATGTCCCACAGCGTCTCGGCCTCGTACCCCTGGGCCTCGGCCCAGTCGGCGAGGGCCTGCGCGTAGCGCATCTGGGCGGCCTCGTCGTCGACGGTCATGATGGCGTGCTCGGCGGCGTCGACGGCGCGCGCGGCCTCGCGGATGCGGGGCTGCGCCACCGACACCAGCAGGTCGCGCACGGTCGTCTCGTCGCGCACGGAGCCCACGAACTGCCGCATCACCCCGAGCCCGCCGCCGACCGTGACGGTCCCGCCGTGCGGCTTGAGCTCCCCGGCGAGCAGGCGGAGCAGGGTCGTCTTGCCCGCGCCGTTGGGTCCGACGAGGGCCACGACGGCCCCCTCCCCCACCCGGAAGGAGACGTCGCCGAGCAGCGCCCTCCCGTCGGGGAGGTAGTACTCCAGGTGCGCGGCTTCGAGATGACCCATGGGAACGGATTGTGCGGCTCGGGCCGCCTGCCGGGCAAATACGTTTCCGCCGGGACCGGCGGTACCCGGACGGGTGCGGTTCGCCACCGGCAGGAAAAGGCGTCCGCCGGGTAGGCGGGAGGAATGAGCCCCGATGTAGACCTCACCGTCCCGACGCCCGGCCCGCACCCGGTCCGCGACGGCCTGCTGCGGCTGGACCAGCGCGTGTTCGAGGCGGTCGCCGCCCGGCACTGGCCCGGCGCCGACCCCCTGCTGCCCCGGCTCAGCCGCGGCGCCAACCACGGCGTGCTGTGGTTCGCCGCCGCCGCCGCGCTGGCCGCGGCCCGCACGCCGCGGTCCCGGCGCGCCGCCGTCCGGGGTCTCGCCTCGCTGAGCCTGGCCTCCTTGACGATCAACACCCTCGGCAAGCGCTCGGTCCGCCGCCCGCGGCCGGTGCTGGACCCGGTGCCGGTGGTCCGGCAGCTGAAGCGGCAGCCGATCACCACGTCGTTCCCGTCGGGGCACGCCGCGTCGGCCGCCGCGTTCGCGGCCGGCGTCGCGCTGGAGTCGCCGGCGTGGGGCGCCGCGGTGGCGCCGGTGGCCGCCGCGGTGGCCCTCTCGCGGGTCTACACGGGTGTGCACTTCCCGAGCGACGTGCTCGCCGGGGCGGCGCTGGGCGCGGGCGCGGCGTTCGCCGTACGGGGCATGGTGCCGACCCGGGCCCAGCTCATCCCGCCGGCCAGGCCGCGCGCGGAGCTGCCGGCACTGCCCGGGGGCGAGGGCCTGGTGATGGTGGCGAACACCGCCTCGGGCACCGCGGACCGGGTGCGCGCGCTGTGCGACGCGCTGCCCGGGGCCGAGGTCGTCGAGAGCGCGCCGGAGGACGTCGGCGCCGAGCTGGAGAAGGCGGCGGGCCGCGCCCGGGTGCTCGGCGTCTGCGGCGGCGACGGCACCGTGAACGCCGCCGCGGAGATCGCCATGCGGCACGGCGTACCGCTGGCCGTGCTGCCGGGCGGCACGCTCAACCACTTCGCCTACGACTTGGGCGTGGAGGACGTCAAGGACCTGTGCCGGGCGCTGGAGGGCGGGGAGGGCGTGCGCGTGGACGTCGGCCGGTTCACCTCCGGCCGGAAGCGCGGCATCTTCCTGAACACCTTCAGTCTCGGCGTGTACCCGGAGCTGGTCCGCGAGCGGGAGCACTGGTCGCCCCGGATCGGCGGCTGGCCGGCCGGGGTGCTCGCGGCGGTGCGGGTGCTGCGCGCCGACCGGCATCCGCTGGAGGCCGAGGTGCAGGGGCGCAGGCGCCCGCTGTGGATGCTGTTCGCGGGCAACGGCACGTACCACCGGATGGGCCTCGCTCCCGGCCGCCGGCTGGACCTGGCGGACGGGCAGCTGGACATCCGGGTGGTGCACGGCGGCCGCCGGCCGGCCCTGCGGCTGCTCTCCGCGGCCCTCGCCGGGCCGCTGACCCGCTCCCCCGCCCACGCGGCGGTGCAGGTGAGCCGGCTCCGGCTGACCGGTGTCGCGCCGGGCACGCTCCTGGCGTACGACGGGGAGATCACCGAGACGCAGGGCGATCTGACGCTGGAGAAGCTGCCCGAGGCGCTCACCGTCTACCGGCCGCTGACGGGCACCCGGTCCTCCCACCCGGCCTCCTGACGCGGCGACGATCTCGCCCGACGGAGCATCAGACCGCATACTGAGACGCCGGTCTCATCATGTGGTGCACGGGCGTACGGTTGGTCCTGCCGCCGGGCGGGGTCGCCGTACCCCGCGCACCGGGGCGTCGGGCAGTCGCGCAGAGGGGATCGGCCATGTCCAGACCGCAGGAGACCGCCGTGTACACGCACGGACACCACGAGTCCGTGCTGCGCTCGCACACCTGGCGCACCGCCGCCAACTCGGCCGCCTACCTGCTCGGCTCGCTGAAGCCGCACATGAGGATCCTGGACATCGGCTGCGGCCCCGGCACCATCACCGCGGACCTGGCGGAGCTGGTGCCCGACGGGCACGTGACGGGTGTGGACCGGTCGCCGGAGATCGTGGAGCGGGCCCGCGCCACCGCCGCCGCGCGGGGCCTGCCCAACACCGCCTTCGCGGTCGCCGACGTGCACGCCCTGGACTACCCGGACGACACGTTCTGCGTGGTCCACGCCCACCAGGTGCTCCAGCACGTGGGCGACCCGGTGCAGGCGCTGCGGGAGATGAGGCGGGTGGTGCGGCCGAACGGGTTCGTCGCCGTGCGCGACTCGGACTACGGCGCCATGACCTGGTATCCCGCCTCCTCCGGCATGGACGGCTGGCTGGACCTGTACCGCAGGGTGGCCCGCGCCAACGGGGGCGAACCGGACGCGGGGCGCCGGCTGAAGGCCTGGGCTCTGGAGGCCGGGTTCACGGACATCACGGCGACCTCGGCCACCTGGACCTTCTCGACGCCGGACGAGCGGGAGTGGTGGAGCGGCCTGTGGGCGGACCGTACGCTGGCCTCCGCGTTCGCCGAGCGGGCCACGGAGGGCGGCCACGCGACGGCGGAGGAGCTGCGGGCCGTGTCGGCGGCCTGGCGGGAGTGGGGCCGCCGGCCGGACGGGTGGTTCGCCGTCCTGCACGGCGAGATCCTGTGCCGGAAGGAGGCCTGACGGACGGCCGGGGGTGGGGGCCGCCGCCCCGGGAGGCTCACTCCCGGGGCAGCAGCGGTCCCAGTGGTCCGAGGTCCAGGTTCAGGTCCTCGGGCCGCAGCCCGTAGCGGTCGCGCAGTTCCGTCATGCGGTCGTCGAGCAGCATCAGGGTGAGCCCGATCCGCTCCTCCTGCTCCTCGCTCAGGTCGCCCTCGTCGACGCGGCGCAGCGCCTGGCGCTCCATGAGCTGGCGCAGCAGCTCCACGACGGTCAGCACGAGTTTGATCAGGTCGCGCTCGACCGTGTCGGGGTCCAGGTCGAGGTGCTTGCGGCGTTCCGGTTGTTCGCTCACGTCAGTCCCCGAACGGCGACGGCACGTTGCGGTTGACCGAGCTGATCAACGCGTTGAGGTCGATACGGACCAGGTCGACGTCCGCGATGCGCAGCGTGATGTCGCCGGTGATGACCACGCCGCCGGCCAGCAGCCGGTCGAGCAGGTCCACGAGGGCGATCTCACGCCGTTCGACGACGGTCATGACTCCTCCCCCGCGACCTCGGCGTCCGCCGTCCTCCCGCCGGCGGTCTCCGCGCCGGAGCCCCGCTCCTCGGCGGCTTCGTCCCCTGCGAAGGAGTAGGCGGCCCACGGGCCGGTGAGTTCCACGCGCATGCCCGGGGTGTCGTCCTTCGTGCGGTCCACCATCTCCACGAACTCCTCGGACACGTCCCGCGGCACCAGATAGGCGGCGTTGAGGACGTTCCGTCCGGCGGCGCCGGAGAGGGCGGGGTTCTGCGGCGCGTGCAGCCGTGCGTCGTCGGCCCGGTCGGACAGGTTCGCGTGCAGGCGCGTCGCGAATTCCTCGGCCCGGGTCCACTGGTCCTCGTGCGCCCGTGTCCGCATGCGCCGCTGCCGCAGGTAGTCACGGCCCGTGGCGGGCTTCGGCTCGGGCTCCGCCGGACCGTTCCGCTGCCCGGATTCCGTCTCGACGTACACCTTCACACCCCATTCGACCCGGCCCTGGAGCCGGTCGAGGATGCGCCGGAAGTCGTCCTCCCGCTCCTCCAGCATCACGCGGACGCCGCTGTCGTCCCGGAAGACGGTGGCCAGCCGGAGCGGCAGCGGCGTGGTGACGACGGTGAGCGCGTCGACGACCTGCTGGTGGGCGCGGGCGGTCCCGGCGAGCCAGTCCATGTTCTCCAGGCGGGCCCGCAGCGCCTCCTCCGAGAAGTCGGCCTCGGGCACGTGACTGACCACGGCGACCAGGCCGTGATGGGTCAGCAGCCTGGGCGGGTCGCCCGCCACCCCCGCCAGCTGGGACTGGAGGGGGACGTCGAAGGGCCGGCAGACGGCGTAGACGTACCGCAGTGCCGTCATCGCTCCTCCTCCCTCGGTACGCGTCCCGCCTCCAGCTCCCGCAGCCGCTCACGCAACTCCGCGTTCTCCCGGGTCAGTTCGTCGCGCCGGGCGCGCGACGAGAGCGCCGGGTCGCTCTCCCACCAGTCGATGCCCATCTCCTTGGCCTTGTCGACGGAGGCGACGATGAGCCGCAGCTTGATCGTCAGCAACTCGATGTCGAGCAGGTTGATCCGGATGTCGCCCGCGATGACGACGCCCTTGTCGAGCACCCGCTCCAGGATGTCCGCGAGATTGGCGCTCTGTCCCTGGCCATAGGGGTCGGGCAGCCGGCTGGGAGTGGTCATCGACTGCTCCCGCGGCCGGCGTACTCGTCCTCGTCCTCGTACTCACCACGGGACTCGTACTCGCCCTCGGCGTCGGCGTCGCCGCCGTCCTCCTCCTCCTCGTACTCTCCCTCGGGCTCCTCCTCGTAGTCGTCCTCGTCCGCGGGCTCCCCGGACTCCTCGGACTCCTCGGGCGCCTCCTCCGCCTCTTCCTCCTCGGCTTCCTCCTCGGCGTACGGAGCGTCCTCGTCGTCCTCGTCGTCGTAGTGCTCGTCGTCCTCGTAGGCGTCCTCCGCCTCGTCGGACTCCTCGGGCTCGCCGTCCTCGTCCTGCTCGTCGTCCTCGCGGGCCTCGGGCTCCTCGTCCTCGCGGTCCTCCTCGCCCTCCTGGCCCTCCTCCTGCTCCTGCTTCTGCTCCTCCTCCAGCGCGTCCTCGTGGCTCCGGACCACCTCGCCGTCGCGGATCTCGCCGCGCCAGCCGTCCTCCGCCTCGCCCTTGAGGGTGATGTGGCGGACGAAGTTCTTCAGGTCCAGCCGGGCCCGGCGGCCCTGGGCGCGCCAGATGTTGCCGGTCTTCTCGAACAGGCCGCTCGGGTAGTACTCGATGACCAGGATGACGCGGGTGAGGTTGTCGGCGAGCTGGTGGAAGCTGACCACACCCTTGGTGGTGCCCTTAGCGCCCTCGGACGTCCAGGAGATCCGGTCGTCGGGCACCTGCTCGGTGGTCTTCGCCTTCCAGCTCCGGTTGGACCAGAAGACCTTCAGCTGCCAGTCGGAGGTCGTGTCGTCGGCGCGGTTCGCGCTCTTGACGCCCTTGGCGAAGGTGCTGAAGTCCTGGTACTGCGTCCACTGGTCGTAGGCCGTGCGCAGGGGTACGCCGACATCGACGTACTCGATGATGACGGTCGGCTTCTGACCGCCGCCGCCCTTCTTCCTCCCCTTGCCGCCGCCCAGGTTCTTGAAGGCGCCGACCACGTTGTCCTTCACCTTGCCGGCGCCGACCTCGAGCGCGGCCCGCATCGGGCTCTTGCCCTCGGCGAGCTTGCGTCCGCCGTCGAGGGCGAGCTTGGCGAAGCCGGGGCTGTTGCCGTCGGCTATGTCGTTCAGCTTCCCGGTGGTCTCGCCGAGCTTGCGGCCGACGCCGGTGAGCAACCGTGTGGCCTGGGCGGCGAGGTAGTCCTGCACCTCCGCCTTCAGGCGGTCGGCCGCCTCGCTCTGGGCCACGTCGGTGAGCGGGTTCTTCTTCGCGGCCTTGCCTGCCGTGGAGGCCGCGGATCCGAGGGTGTCGGACATCACTCACCACCGCCCTTCGCCTGCCGGGACCCGGCGCCGCGGGCGGGGGCCTTCTTGCCGGCCGCCTTCTTGGCGGGCTGTGCCCGCTTGGCGGCCGTCTTCTTCGCGGGCGCCTTGGCGGCGGCCTTCTTGGCCGGCCTCTTCGCGGGTGCCTTCTTCGCCGCCCCGCGGGCCGTCTCGGACGCCTTCTTCACGGGACGCTCGCGGCGGCGCCCGGACTCCTGCGATTCGTCCGGCTCGTCCGCCTCGTCCCGCCGGTCCTCGTCCCGCCGGTCGTCGTCCCGCTGCTCCTCGTCCTCGTACTCCGCGTCCTGCGAGTCCTCGGAGTCGCGGGATTCGCCGGAGAGCTGGCCGCGCACCTCGGCGGTGCGCCCGTGGAGACGGTCGGCGAGCGCGCCGATCTGCCGCTCGACCATGGCTCCCGAGGCGGCCTTGCCCACGCCCCGCAGATCCGTGCGCAGCTGGTCCCCGATCTCCTTGAACTGCGGATTGTTCTGCAGCTGCGTGGAGACCAGTTCCGCGATCCCCTTCGGGGTCAGATTCAGCTTCTTGCCGGCCACCATGGTGCCCACGGCGATCGCCATTTTGAGTTTCTTCGTACGTCCCAGCAGATAGCCGGCCCCTACTGCGAGGCCCAGTCCCGTTCGATTCATGGCGCCGTCCCCTTGCCCAATCCCGCGCTGTAACGCGTAGCGATCTCCAGCCGGTCCAGGAGCACGTCCTCCTCCTGGTCGAACTCCTCCTCGGTGATCTCCCCGGCCTCCAACCGCTCCTCGAGACGGGCGAGTTCGGCCCGGACAGTGGAGGGGTCGTAATAGATGCGCTCGGCCTCGGCGAGCACTTGCCTGATGGCCCAGCCGCCGCCGCGCGCCGGGGCGAGCGGCAGCAGGAGGATCTCCGAGAAAAGTCCCACTGTCGTCACCCCGCTCCGGCGTCCGCGCCACCGGCCGCGGTGCCCGCGGGCTCGGCCGGGCCGGGCTCGACGAAGCTGTACGGCGGCAGCGGCCCGTTCACGCGCACCTCCAGGTGCGGCATCTCCCTGCGGGCCCGCTCCACGGCGGCCAGGAACTCCTCGGCCGACTCGCGCTTCACCAGGAACGACACGTTGGCGAGCCATCCGGTGGACTCGGGGCCGACGCTGACGGCGTCGGCGGCCGGCTGCAGGGCGCGCTCCAGCGCGGTGCCGTCCTCGGACTCCTTGTCCTTGACGGCGGCGGCGACCATCTCGCCGAGCCGAATCTTGTCCTCGTAACTGCCGCCGCCCGACTGCCGGTTGGACTCCGCGAGGGCGCGGATCTCCGGGTTGTCGGCCATCACGTGGTGGAGCACGGCTTCCTCGACATGATTGGCCTTGATGTTGTACTCGACCCGGTCGTCCAGGGCCCGCAGACGCTCCTGGTAGTGCTCGGCCCGCTCGGCCAGTACTCCGGTGACCGCGTTGTCGTCCGGTGCGACGCTGCCGAAGCGCATGGGCAGGACACAGCCGGCCGCCCCGGCCTCACTGAGCACGTTCTGGTGGGCGAGCAGTTCCCGGCGCTTGGGGCGCAGGTCCTCGGGCGCGTCGCTGACGACCGCGGCCAGGTCGCCCTCCTTGAGGATGCGCACCTCCCGCGGCGGCGCGCCGACGCCCGTCAGCCCTTCCGGAAGCGCGGGGTGGGACCCGGCGGTGATGCCGTAGACGTACGTGCTCACTCCTGCTCCTCCTTACGGCGCGAAGACGCGGTCTTGCGGGCGCGCGGGCGCGAGGACGTCTCCCGCTCGGAGCCGCTCTCGTCACGGCCCTGCTTGAACGCGTCCGAGATGGTCTCGGCGGCGCCGGACAGCGCCCCCTTGGACTTGCCACGGGCACCGGACTCGGTCATCTCACCGACCAGGTCGGGCAGGCCCGGGTCCTTGCGCGGACCGGCCTCCAGGTCGAGCCGGTTGCACGCCTCGGCGAAGCGCAGATAAGTGTCGACACTCGCGACGACGACGCGGACGTCGATCTTGAGGATCTCGATGCCGACCAGGGAGACGCGCACGAATGCGTCGATGACGAGCCCCCTGTCCAGTACGAGCTCGAGAACGTCGTAGAGGCCGCTGCTGCCGCCTCCGCCGCCGGTCTGTTGTGCCGGAACCACAGTCATGCCGGCTGTCCCTCCATTCGTTCCGTGGGTGTGTGTGCGTGGGTGCCGGACGGGCGGTTCAGCGCCCGCCGCGGGCGTCGGCCCGTCCCCGCTCGTAGCGCCGGACCCGCCGGTAGCCGGTGAGCTGCCCGTCCGGGTCGAGTTCGACCACGTAGCTGCCCATCAGGCTCATCGTGTCGGGCACGCGCTCGAGCTCGAGGACCTCGACCTCCAGCGACCAGCCCTCCTCCGTCTGCTCGAAGGACGACACGGATTCCGCCGTCATCCCGGTGAGCTCCGCGAGCTGTGCACGCGCCTCGCGGAGGATCTCCATCGGCCGGGGCCGACGCGCCTTCGGTGCCTGTTGCGTTTCCTGTGCGTCCTGTGAGTCCTGTGACTTTTGAGAACTCTGTGTTTTTCGTGAACTCTGCTGTCGGGTCTGTGATTCGGACGTGTTGTTCGTGTTCGACATGGCCACCTCTCCCTCCCGTGTGGCCGCAAGTGTGTTCGCCAAACCTCCACGGGCCCATGCATGTGCCACACGTCCGCGCAACCGGAGCGGCCGTCGTCCCGGCCGTGCGGCGCTCAGCCGCGCAGGGTGTCCAGCCGTCTCCGGGCGGGGGCCAGGGACCGCGCGCGGCTCATGGTCCCGGCCCAGGGCCGGGTGCGTGCCTGGTCGACGGCGTCCGCGACGGTCCAGCGGCGGGCGTGCAGGCCGGGGTCGTCCAGCTGGTCCCACGACAGGGGGGTCGCCACCGGCGCGCCGGGCAGCGCCCGGACGGAGAAGGGCGCCACCGCGGTCTGTGCGTAGGCGTTGCGCTGGATGTCGAGGTAGAGCCGGTCGCCGCGGTCCTTCTTGCGGGCGGCGGTGGTGAGCCGGTCGGGGTGCGCGGCGGCCAGGGTGTCGGCGACGTCCCGGGCGAACTCCCTTACCTCGTCGTGGTTCTGCTCGCCTTTCAGAGGGACGATCACGTGCAGGCCGCGGGAGCCGGTGGTCATGAGGGCCGAGGGGAGCCTCAGCTCGTCGAGCAGGCCGCCCAGCAGCCCGGCCGCCTCGCGGACCCGCGGGAAGTCGTCACCGGCCGGATCGAGGTCGAAGACCATCCGGTCCGGCCGGTCGGCGCGCCCGGCCCGCGACTGCCAGCGGTGCAGGGTGAGGGCGGCCTGGTCGGCGAGGTACACGAGGGTGGCGGTGTCGTCGCAGACGGTGTGGTGGACGGTGCCGCCCTCCTTGGCCACCTCGACGCGGGGGATCCAGTCCGGGTAGTGCTCGGGGGTGTTCTTCTGCATGAACCGGGGGCCGTCCACGCCGTCCGGGTGCCGCTCCAGCATCAGCGGGCGGTCCCGCAGGTGCGGCAGCATGAACGGGGCGACGGCCCGGTAGTAGTCGACGAGGTCGCCCTTGGTGTACCCCTCGGCGCCGCCGTTCCCGTCGCGGCCGTCCCCGGCGGGGAACAGCACCTTGCCGGGCCGGTGCACCTCCACGGTGTGCCGGCCGGCCCGGACGGTGCGTACGGCGTCACGGCTCACGCGACGACCGCCTCCCCCACGAGCAGCCGCCCGGCCGCCGCGATGGAGTCGGCGTCGATGCCCGCCGCGCGCAGCTGCTCGTCCGGCGACGCCGAGCCGGGCATCGTCCGTACGGCGAGCCGGACCAGGCGGGGCACCGGCCGCCCGTCGGTGAAGGCGTCGAGGACCGCGTCGCCGATGCCGCCCTCCTCCCGGTGGTCCTCCACGGACATCAGGCAGCCGGTCTCCTCGGCGGCCCGCCGCAGGGTGTCCCGGTCCACCGGCTTGACCGAGTACAGGTCGATCACGCGGACCGCGATGTCCTCCTCGGCGAGGGCGTCGGCCGCGGCCAGCGCTTCGTGCACGGTGTCGCCCGCCGCGACGACGGTCAGCCGGTCGCGGTCCGAGGAACGCAGCACCTTGCTGCCGCCGACGGGGAACTCCTCGTCCGGCCCGTAGATCACCTTGCTCTCGCCCCGGGAGGTGCGCAGGTAGCGGATGCCCTCCAGCTCCGCCATCCCGGCGACGAGACGGGCGGTCTGGTTGGCGTCGCACGGGCAGAGCACGGTGGAGCCGTGGATCGCCCGCATCATGGCCAGGTCCTCCAGGCCCATCTGGCTGGGCCCGTCCTGGCCGATGGCGACGCCCGAGTGGGAGCCGACGAGGTTGAGGTCCGAGCCGCTGATCGACGCCATGCGGACGAAGTCGTAGGCACGGGTGAGGAAGGCGGCGAACGTCGTGGCGTACGGCACCCAGCCGCGGGCCGCCATGCCGACGGCTGCGGCGACCATCTGCTGCTCGGCGATGTAGCACTCGAAGTAGCGCTCGGGGTGCTTCTTGGCGAAGAACTCGGCGCGGGTGGAGTCGCCGACCTCGCCGTCGAGGGCGACGACGTCGCCGCGGGCGGTGCCGAGCGCGGCCAGCGCCTCGCCGAAGGCGTTGCGGGTGGCCAGCTCGTCGCCCTTCTCGTAGCGGGGCAGTTCGAGCCGGCCGGAGCCGGCCGAGTGCAGGGCGCGCGCGGACGGCGGCTCGTGCACGCGGACGGTGAGGTCGCGCGGGCCGCCGAGTTCCCCGATCGCCTCGTCGGCGTCCGGCACCGGCTTGCCGTGCTGGCCCTCACGGTCCTCCACGGCCTTCACGCCCTTGCCCTTGAGGGTCCGGGCGATGATCGCGGTGGGCTGGCCCCTGGTGGACAGTGCCTCGCCGTAGGCGCGGTCGACGGCGTCGACGTCATGGCCGTCGATCTCGATCGTGTGCCAGTCGAAGGCCCTGAAGCGGCGGGCGTAGGCGTCCAGGTCGTGGCCGTGCCGGGTGGGACCGCGCTGGCCGAGCCGGTTGACGTCGACGATCACGGTGAGGTTGTCGAGGTTCTCGTGTCCGGCGTGCTCGGCGGCCTCCCAGACCGATCCCTCGGCCATCTCGCTGTCCCCGCACAGCACCCACACCCGGTAGTCGGAGTGGTCCAGCCGCTTGCCGGACAGGGCGATGCCGACGCCGACGGGCAGGCCCTGGCCCAGCGAACCGGTGGCCGTCTCGACCCACGGGAGCCGCTGGGGTGTGGGGTGTCCCTCCAGGCGGCTGCCCAGCTTGCGGAAGGTGAGCAGTTCCTCGTCGTCGATGGCGCCGGCCGCCTTGTAGGCGGAGTACAGCAGGGGCGAGGCGTGTCCCTTGGAGAGGACGAAGCGGTCGTTGCCGGGGTGGGCGGGGCGCTGGAAGTCGTAGCGGAGGTGGTTGGCGAGCAGTACCGCCATCAGGTCCGCGGCGGACAGCGAGGACGTCGGGTGCCCGGAGCCCGCGGCGGCGGCGGCGCGCACGCTGTCGACGCGCAATTGCTGTCCGAGTTCGACGAGTTCACCGGTGTTCATGAGTCTCCTTCGTAGGGTCCGTCGGTGCGTTTGACGGGACCGGGGGCGATGCCGGGGCCGGGCGGCGGCTGGTCGGCCGGCGGTTCGGGTCCGGGGTCGGCGGGACCGGTGGCGGAGCGGGTCGGGGCGGAGGCGCCGGAGGACGGCGGCCTGACACGGCCGCCGGCGGCGGGCCGGGGCCTGCCCCGGGCTCCGGCCGGACCGGGCTTGGTCCGGACGCCCGACGGTCCGGGCTTGGGCGCCCCGGCCGCACCCGGCCTGCCCCGCCCGCCCGCGGGGCCGGGTTTGGGGGGAGCCGGCTTGGGGGGAGCCGGCTTCGGCGGGCCGGGCGCGGCCGGCGCCTCGGCGGGCCGGCCCCCCGCGGGCTCACCACCGGGCTGATTCTTCGCGGGCTCACCACCCGGCTGGCCCTTCGCGGGCTCACCACCCGGCTGGCCCTTCGCGGGCTCACCACCCGGCTGGCCCTTCGCGGGCTCACCACCCGGCTGGTCCTTCGCGGGCTCACCACCCGGCTGGTCCTTCGCGGGCTCACCACCCGGCTGGTCCTTCGCCGGCTCACCACCCGGCTGGCCCTTCGCCGGCTCACCACCCGGCTGGCCCTTCGCGGGCTCACCACCCGGCTGGTTCTTTGCCGGCTCACCGCCCGGCTCGGGGCCGCTGCCGGCCCGTCGGCTCGCCGGGGTGTCGCCGCTCGGCGTGTCCCGCCCGGGGCCGGCGTGGGGCCGGTCCGACGCGTCACCGGGCCCGGGGCCCGTCGTCGTGTCCTCCGTCCGGCGCGGCGCCGCCCCCGCCGGGACCCGTGCCAGCTCGGGCGACGCCGATTCCAGCGGCACCGACCAGGACCGTACGAGACCCAGCTGCACGGCCTGCCGGGGCAGTACCGCGTCCAGCAGCCAGTCCGCCGCGACCCGGACGCGGTTGCCCGGCATCGCGGCGAGGTGGTACCCGCGGGTGACCGCGCCCGCCGCCGCGCCGGACAGCGGGACGCCGAGCGGGTTGGCCGCGGCCTTGGCGCCGCCCAGGTCCACGACGAAGCCCAGGTCACGGTGGCGGTAGGGCCGCCGCTCGCCGCCGATGCCGAGCGACGCGGCGACGTTGTGGGCGCAGACCTTGCCGTGCCGCCAGGCGTGCTGCGCGGTCATCGGCGTGTATCCGCCGGGGTTGGCCAGGTCCGGCACCGCCGCCACGTCGCCGCACGCGAACAGCTCGGGGCGCCCCGGCACCTGGAGGTGGGGATCGACCAGCAGCCGGCCGCGCTCCATGGGCAGTCCGAGGGACTCCACGAGCGGATCGGGCCGCACGCCCACGCACCACACCAGCGTGCGCGTGTCGACGGTCGTGCCGTCGGTCAGCAGGACCCCGTCGTGGGTGGCCTCCTTCACCGACGTGCCCATCCGCACGTCGACGCCCCGCTGCCGCAGCACCCGCTCGGCGGTGCGGGAGAGCCGTTCGTCCATCTCGGGCAGGACGCGCGGCGCGATGTCGAGCAGCATCCAGCGGGGCCGCATGCCGGTGCGCATCGGGTGCCTGCGGACCTGCGCGTCCGTGTACATCTGGCCGTGCGCGGCGACCTCGGTGCCGGTGTACCCGGCGCCGACGACGACGAAGGTGCACCGGGCCGCGCACTCCGCGCGGTCCCGGGCCGCGGCGGCCAGCTCCACCTGCCGGGTCACGTGGTCGCGCAGGTACAGCGCCTCCGGCAGCCCGCGGAACCCGTGGGCGTGCTCGGCGACGCCGGGAATCGGCAGCAGCTTGTTGACGCTGCCCGCGGCGAGCACCAACCGGTCGAAGCGCAGGGTGCCCTCGCCGCCCTCCGGGTCGGTGTAGTGCACGGTGTGCCCGTCCAGGTCGACGCCGTCGGCCTCGCCGAGCACCAGCCGGACGCGCGGCAGGGTCCCCGACAGGGACACGGTGACCCGGCGCGGTTCCAGGACGCCGGCGGCGACCTGGGGCAGCAGGGGCAGGTAGAGGAAGTAGTCGGTCGGGTTGAGCAGGGTGATGTCGGCCTGGTGCCGGGTGAGCCGGGACAGGGTGCGGGCCGTCCGGTACCCGGCGAAGCCGGCGCCGACGATGACGATGCGGGGTCGGCTCACGGTGCGCCTCCGGGCTGTCGCGTACCTCGTGAGCCTTCCGCGTCCCCTTGGCCGGGGTGCCCAAACGTCGCCGGCGGGCCCGCGCCTCCGGTTTCCCGACCGGCGCCCGGGTACTCGGGGCGGGACCCACCCGCCCCGCGTCCTGGAGGCAGCCCATGCCCGAGTACGGCTATTTCCTCTCCTGCGAGCAGTACGGCCCCGCGGAGCTGATCGAGCAGGCCCGGATGGCCGAGCAGGCCGGGTTCCAGGCACTGTGGATCTCGGACCACTACCACCCGTGGAACGACGAACAGGGGCAGAGCCCGTTCGTGTGGTCGGTGATCGGCGCGCTGTCCGAGGCCGTGTCCCTGCCGGTCGAGACGGCGGTGACGTGCCCGACCGTGCGCACCCACCCGGCTGTGGTGGCGCAGGCGGCGGCGACCAGCGCGGTGATGACGCAGGGCCGCTTCCGGCTCGGGGTCGGCACCGGCGAGGCGCTCAACGAGCACATCCTCGGTGACGCCTGGCCGGCCGCGCACGTGCGCCTGGAGATGCTGGAGGAGGCCGTCCAGATCATGCGCCGGCTGTTCACCGGCGAGGAGGTCAACCACCACGGCACGCACTACACGGTGGAGAACGCCCGCCTGTACACGGTCCCCGAGGAGCCCATCCCGATCGACATCTCCGGTTTCGGGCCGGCGGCGACCGCGCTGGCGTCCCGGGTGGGCGACGGCTACATCACGATGATGCCGGACGCCTCGATGGTGCAGCAGTACCGCAAGGGCGGAGGCGGCGGCAAGCTGGTCAGCGGGGGCACGAAGGTCTGCTACGACACCGACAGGGACGCGGCGGTGCGGACCGTGCACCGGCTGTGGGCCAACGAGCTGCTGCCGGGCGAGCTGGGCCAGGTGCTGCCCTCGCCGAAGCACTTCGAGCAGGCGCAGACGCTGGTCACCGAGGACATGGTGCGTGAGAACCGGGTGTGCGGCGAGGACCCGGACGAGCACGTGGCGGAGCTGAGGAAGTTCGCCGACGCCGGGTTCGACCGCGTCTACGTCAACCAGATCGGCCCCGACATGCGCGGCTTCTTCGACTTCTACCGCACGAAGGTGCTGCCGCGGCTCCAGGAGAGCGGCTGACCGGCGACACCCCTCCGCACACGGCGGCGGCCGCCCCCGGGGCCCGCCGGGGGGCGCCCGCGAGGGCGGGGGGTGCGCACGCCCGGCGGGGGGCGGATAAGCAAAAGCAAAC
>NZ_JBHXFL010000053.1:18476-44420 GCF_042724095.1 Streptomyces sp. NPDC127100 | reverse complement strand
TCCTCCGCCTTGCAGCTGCACGCACCACACCCCGCTCGGGCCGGCCGGGACGCGCCGTCCGTCACAGCCGGCCTGATCCAAACGACAGACCCTAGCCGCCCCACGGCGCGGACGGACCCGGGGCATCCGCCTCCGGGTCCGTCGGGCTGTCAGCGCCCTCGGGGGACGACCAGGCCGGCCTCGTAGGCGAACACCACGAGCTGGGCGCGGTCGCGCGCCTGGAGCTTTATCATCGCCCGGTTGATGTGGGTCTTCGCGGTGAGCGGGCTGATCACCATGCGGTCGGCGATCTCGTCGTTGGACAGGCCCTGCGCGGCCAGTGCGACGGCCTCGCGTTCCCGGTTGGTCAGTTCCGCCAGCCCGGGCCCGACCTCCAGACTGGGCGGCTGGGCGATGTACCGGCCGATCAGCATCCTGGTGATCGTCGGCGCGAGCAGTGCGTCGCCGCGTGCGGCGACGCGCACGGAGTGCAGCAGGTCCTCGGGCTCGATGTCCTTGACGAGGAACCCCGCGGCGCCGGCGCGCAGCGCGTTGAACACGTACTCGTCGACGCCGTAGTTGGTCAGGATGACCACCCGCACGCCGGACAGGGACGGGTCCGCGGCGATCTGCCGGGTCGTCTCGATGCCGTCCATGACCGGCATCTGGACGTCGACGAGCGCGATGTCGGGCAGATGCTTCCTGGCGAGGGCGAGGCCCTCCTTGCCGTCGGCGGCCTCGGCCACCACCTCGATGTCGTCCTCGGCGTCGAGCAGCGCGCGGAAACCACTGCGCAGGAGGGGCTGGTCGTCCAGAAGAAGTACACGGATCATGAGATGCGGGCCACCGGGATCTCGGCTTGGACAGTGAAACCACCCTCGCTGCGCGGCTCCGCGAGCAGGCGGCCGCCCAGGGCGGCGACGCGCTCGCGCATGCCCAGCAGGCCGACACCGGCCACCGGGGTGGAGCCGGGCTTCGCCCTGCCGTCGTCGTCGACGCGGATGGCGAGTGCGTCGGGGCGGTAGTCGATGCGGATGGAGGCGGTGGCGGCCGCGGCGTGGCGGGCGACGTTGGTGAGCGACTCCTGCACGATCCGGTAGGCGGTCCGGTCGACGGCGTCCGGCACGTCCTGGCGCTGCCCCTCGATCGTCAGCGTGGTCTTCAGGCCTATCCCGTGGGCGCGCTGCACCAGTTCGGGGACGCGGTCGAGGCCGTACGACGGGGACTTGGTCTCGTCCCGCAGGGTCTCCAGGGTCGCGCGCAGCTCGCGGGTGGCCTCGCGGCCGGCCCCCTGGATCGCGAGCAGCGACTCGGGGACCTCCTCGCCCCGCTTGCGTGCCAGGTGGACGGCGACCTCCGCCTGCACCTTGACGATCGAGATCTGGTGGGTCAGCGAGTCGTGCAGCTCACGCGCGATGTGCAGCCGTTCCTCGGTGGCGCGCAGCCGCGCGGTCTCCTCGCGGGTGCGTTCGGCCTCGTCGGCCCGCTGCTCGGCCTGCCGCAGCGCCTCGCCCGCGGCTCCGGCGGCGATCAGCCATGCCAGCTCCAGGACCCCACGGGCCTGCGCGAACGCGTCGGCGGCGGGGCCCTCGCCGGGAGACGCCATGACCGCGAAGGGGAGGCCGAGCAGCATCACCACGCACACCAGCACGGTCAGCGGGCCACGCCCGGACCGTACGGCGGTATAGACCGCGAACAGGAAGGCCACCGCGGGGACTTCGAAGCCGACCGCGTTGTACCCCACCACGCACAGGCCGGTGACGACCAGGGCGACGACCGGCGCCCGGCGGCGGACGACCAGGGTCAGGCCGCTCGTCACCACCAGCGCGTACCCGAGGGGCGCTAGGTCGGTGGCCGCGTGGTCTCCGGACAGCGCGGTGACCAGCAGCACCGCCGCCAGGCCGATCGCGATCACGTAGTCCCCGACCTGGGCCCAGACACGGGACAGTCCTGTGCTCATAGGCGCACCATAGCCGGACCGTGCCGTCGGCGAGTCCTCCCTGTGAAGTAACGGCCGACTACCGCGTCCGCGGTACCCCTTTCGGGCCGGGCGGTCCCCCGCGCGGGCCGGCCCGGGACGGGTGTGTCCCGGACCGGCCCTCCACGGCCCCGCCTCAGGAGGCGACGTCGCCCTTGATGTGCCGCTGCGCGAACTCGTAGCCCAGGTCGCCGAACTGCGTGCCGAACGGGATGGACTCCTCGACCGTCTTCTTGAAGTGCACGCCGCCCCGCACCCTGCTGACGGCGCACTCCCGGACGAAGTCCGTCCAGGTGGCGTAGTGCAGCCCGACGTCGCGGGCGGGGGTGGTCCCCGGCTCCACGCGCGTCCGGCCGGCGGCCATGGTGAAGCCGAGGTCCAGGACGTCGTCGTCGAAGAAGCGCCGTACCGCCTGTGCCTGGGCGGCGCAGAGAGTGGTGGAACCGGACGGGTACTCGGGGTGGTCACCCACGTTCAGGTAGCTGGTCCACTCGTTGGCGGGGATGTCGGTGACCGTGCCCCGGCCGGGTCCGCCCCATGCGGTGACCGGACTCCTGCCGTACACGTGGCGGACCGCACTGAAGGGCCTGACGGAGTCGTACTTGGCCTTCTGGTACCAGCAGGCGATCAGGGTGTCGAAGAGCGCCACGGTGTTCGTGAAGAACAGGTGGATCCAGCGGTCGAGGTCCATCTGGTCGGCGTGCGCCCGGCCCGCGGCGCCCACCGATCGGCCGATGCCCAGGAGCTTGTCGTCGAAGAACTCGACCGCCACCTTCTGCTCGTCGGTGAGGCCGGCCGACGCCTCCAGGATCTCGTCCACCGAGCGCTTGTAGTCCCGCGCCCGGGTGTGGTCGCTGTGCCGGGGCGGGGCCAGCTTGAACCGGCTCGGGTCCCGGAAGGAGTGCGGCTTGGTCAGCGCCATCTGCGGGGTGACGAAGTGCTGGACGACGAAGATGCCCTTGTCGCCCGACCCCCCGCCCAGACGGCGGCTGTGCGGTCCCCGGTTCGGCTGCCAGCGCGAGGGGTTCTCCAGCTCGTAGGCCGTGTTCACGGGCCGGTAGCCGGTGTAGTCCGCGTAGGGCTGGCCGTTGTACCGGCGGCCCACGTCGCCGAGCTGGTTCATGCCGTCCCGCTCGGCGGCCGCGACGACGGCCTTGCCGGCCAGGTTGCCTATGCCGACCGGGCTGGTCCGGTTCTCCGACGTGTCGTCGGGGTCGAGACCGACCGCGATCATCAGGTCGCGGAACGCCGTCTCCCGCCCCGGCTCGACGCCCTGCACCACTCGGAACGAGGCGTACATGCCGGCGATGTTCTTGTTCCTGTTGGTGGCGGCCTCGCCGGAAGGACGGCGGCCGAGCCGGGAGTGCACGCCCACCGCGGTCGGGTGGTAGGGCGCCACCGCGTCGAACCAGGCGGTGGTGGACAGGTGGACGAACCGGTGCAGCACGGTCGCGTCCATGGGGGCGATGGCGCTCTCCAGCGGACTGAACTTGTAGATCAGGTCCCAGATGAAGTTGCCGGTGTCGAAGTCGAAGTCCACGGGCGCCTGAGCGGCGGAGCCGGTGGGCGTGCCGGCGGCGGCCGTGCCGCCGAGCCCCATGGTGGCCAGGGTCACGGTCGAGGCACCGCCGAGCAGCAGCGACCTGCGTCGCGGCGCGACTGCTGCGAGCGGAGAGCGTCTGGGGGTCGTCATGAGGTGATTCCTTCGTCTGGTCGTGGCAGCACGGAGGCCGGAAGGGCCTGCCGGTGGCGGCCGGAAAGGGGGACGCACTGTCGTGCGGGAACGGGAGGACAGGAGGTGTGGCGCCGGCTCCGGGGCGCCTTCCTGCCCGGGTTGGTCAGGTGCCGTGCGCTCCCACGCGCACGCCGGCGGGAGCGGGCACCGGGGCACCGCTCGTCTCCGCCAGCAGGGAGGTCAGCAGTTCGCCGAGGATCCGTGGTCCGTGCTGAGTGAGCACGGATTCGAGGTGGAACTGCACGGAACGGAAGCCCGCGCCGCGCAGCGCGTGCACTTCCCCGGTCTCGGGCTGACGGCTCACCTCCACGGGCTCGCGCTGCCCCGTGCCGGGGATCGTGTCGTGCGCGGACCGTGCCGCGTACGTGTTGTAGAAGCCCACGAGTTCGTCGCGGCCGAACAGGTTCACCCTCTTCTGCACGCCCTGGTTGGGCACCGGGCGCCGGACGATGTCCAGGCCCAGTTCGCGCGCGAGGATCTGGTGGCCCAGGCAGATGGACAGGAACGGGACGCTGCCGGTGAGCAGTTCGCGGGTGAGCGCGCGGAGCGAGCCGATGCGCGGGTCGGTGGCGTCACGGGGGTCGCCGGGGCCGGGACCGACGACGACGAGGTCGAACTCCTCGGCCGGCAGCGGGCGGTCGAAGCGGGTGAGCGTGGTCCGCAGGCCGAGGGCGCGCAGTTGGTGGCCGAGCATCCCCGTGAAGGTGTCCTCGTTGTCGACGATGAGCACCTCGCGCCCGGTCAGCTCCGGATCGGGCGGGCTGTGCCGGGCTCCGTCGAGCCAGAAGCGCGAGAGCGTGGCGTTGCGGGAACCGAGGGCCCGGCGTACCCGGGGATCGTCGGCCGGTGACGGGCCGGCCGGTGACGGGGGCGACGCGGCGGTCCCGGTGCCGTCGCCGTCCGGCGCGAGGCCGAGCGCCTGGAGCACTCCGGCGGCCTTGGCCCGGGTCTCGGCCACCTCGGAGGCCGGGGCGGACTCGCGGACGAGGGTGGCGCCGACGCCCAGCCGCAGCCGGCCGCCGTCGTCGATCTCGGCCGTGCGGATCATGATCGTCGAGTCGAGGGTGCGGCTGCCACCGTCGTCCCGGCCGATCAGGGCGAGGACACCGCCGTAGTATCCGCGGCCCGCCGTCTCGTGCCGGGCGACGACCCGGAAGGCGTTCTCCAGCGGACTGCCGGTGACGGTCGGGGCGAGCAGGGTCTCGCGCAGCACGTCGCGCACGTCGAGTTCGCTGTGTCCGGTCAGCACGTACTCGGAATGCGTGAGCCGCGCCATTTCCTTGAGGAACGGCCCGTGCACCCGGCCGCCGAATGTGCACATTCGCGCCATCATTTTCAGTTCTTCGTCGACCACCATGTAAAGCTCATCGGCCTCTTTCCGGTCCTCGAGGAACTCCAGGATTCCGGTGATGTCCGGGCCGGCCGGCGGGTGCCGGTAGGTACCACTGATCGGGTTCATGGAGACGGTTCCGTCGGCCATGCTGACGTGCCGTTCCGGCGACGCGCCGACGAACGTGCCCGCCCCGGTGTGGAACAGGAACGTCCAGTACGACCCCAGCTCGCCGGTGAGCAGCCGCCGGAAGACGGCCAGCGCCGTGCGCACCGAGTAGTCGTCCAGCCGCGCGACGAAGGACCGCCGGATGACGAAGTTGGAACCGGCGCCCTGCCCGATCTCGTCGCGCAGCACCCGCTCGACGATCGCCGCGTACTCCTCGTCGCCGATGTCGAAGCCGGCGCCGGACGCCTTCACCTCCAGGTCGGGCAGGCCGGTCAGGGCCTGCTCACGGCCGACCCGGTGCTGTTCCCGTACGCGCAGGGCGAGCAGGGGCGCGTGGTCGTCGCGGCAGGCGAAGCCGCGTTCGGTGATCTGCCGGTACGGGACCGCCACGAGCAGGTCGTGCCGTGCCCCGCCCTCCGGTCCGTCCGGCAACGGCAGCTCCGAGAGACCGCGCACCTCGCAGACCTCGCCGGTCAGGACCTCCACGTGCGCGCCCTCCACCGCGCCGGGCCGGTACAGCAGGGCGAAGGCGCCCCCGTCCCGGCCGAGGGCGGCCAGGGCTTCCGGGGGGCCGGCCGTGCTCGAATCCGTCCCATGCATAGTGCTCCCCTTCACGTGAGATCGGCTGACCCCTTGCGATATTGCGGAGGAGAAAGACGCCGCACATGACGTGAAGCCGCCATCCCGCGTTTCAGCCAACGGGATGTCCTTGTGGCGTACCCGTATGGCGTGAACATCTGAAGGGGTCGGCACTACTCGGGCGGGTAGTGGGCGGGGCCGTACGGCGCACCTACTGTCGTGCCATGCCGATTCGACGAGAGCGGTGAAAAAGACTGTGGACGTGCTGGTCCAGAAATATGGCGGTACCTCTTTGCAGACGCTCGCCCGCGTTCGGCACGCCGCCCTCCGGGTCGCGGCGGCGCGGCGGCGCGGCGCCTCGGTGGCGGTGGTCGTCTCCGCACGTGGCGGCAGGACCGACGACCTGCTGCGGCTGGCGGCGGACATCGGTGCCACGTCCCCGTCCCGCGAGACGGACCAGTTGCTGGCCGTGGGCGAACAGGAGTCGGCGGCGCTCATGGCCCTCTCCCTGAACAGGCTGGGGGTGCCCGCCATCTCGCTGACCGGTCAGCAGGCCGGGATCGAGACCACCGACCGGCACGGCGAAGCGCTCATCTCACGCATCGGGGCCGGCCGGGTGCGGGCGGCCTGGGACGCCGGCCAGGTGGCCGTGGTCACCGGATTCCAGGGCGTCGACCGCGCGGGGGACGTCGCCACGCTCGGGCGTGGCGGCTCCGACACCACCGCGGTGGCGCTGGCCGCGCGACTTCGCGCGAGGGCCTGCGAGATCTACACGGACGTGGACGGCGTGTTCAGCGCCGATCCCCGGATCCTGCCCGCGGCGCGGTGCCTGCCGTGGGTCCACCCCGGCGTCATGGCGGAGATGGCGTTCGCCGGCGCCAAGGTGCTGCACACCCGCTGCATCGAACTGGCCGCAATGGAAGGGGTCGAAGTGCACGTGCGCAACGTGTCCTCGCAGGCACCCGGAACCGTCGTCGCCGAACCGCCGGAGGACCGGCCGCTGGAGACCCGGCGGGCGGTCGTGGCGGTGACGCACGACACCGACGTGGCCCGTGTGCTCGTGCACTGCCGCGACAGCCGCCGGGACCTGGCGCCCGACGTGCTCGAGGTGCTGGCCGGACAGGGGATGGTGGTGGACCTGGTGGCCAGGTCCGGTGCCCATGAGAGCGAGTTCCGCATGGGATTCACCATCCGGCGCAGCCAGGCGGACTCCGTCCGGGGTCCCTTGCACGAGGTGACGTCCGCCTTCGGCGGCGGCGTGCACTTCGACGAGAACGTCGGCAAGGTCTCGGTCGTCGGGATGGGTCTGCTCAGCCGCCCGGAGTACACGGCCAGGCTCATGGCGGCACTCGCTGCCGCGGGGATCCCGACGAGCTGGATCTCCACCTCCCAGATGCGGTTGTCCGTGATCGTGCCGCGCGAGCGCACCGCCGACGCCGTCGAGGTCCTGCACCGCGAGTTCCACCTCGACCGGCAGGAGCCGCGCGACGTCGCGTCCGCGACCGCACCTTCCGCCATCGTTTGAGAGGCAGGACACAGTGGCAGTACACAACGCTTCGTTCGCTCGAAGTCTCCGTCTGCGACGGCTGTTCCGGCACGGTGACGGGCGCCTGCTCGTCGTGCCCCTCGACCACTCCGTCACCGACGGACCGCTGCGTCCCGGGGACCTCGACTCCCTGCTGGGCGAGCTGACCGGCACCGGCGTCGACGCCGTGGTCCTGCACAAGGGCAGCCTCCGCCACGTCGACCCCGGCCGGTTCCGCGACATGGCGCTGATCCTGCACCTCAACGCGAGCACCCGGATGGCCCCGGACCCGGACGCGAAGTACCTGGTCGCCCACGTCGAGGAGGCGCTACGGATGGGTGCCGACGCGGTCAGCGTCCACGTCAACCTGGGGTCGCGGCAGGAGGAGCGGCAGGTCGCCGATCTCGCGGCCGTCGCGGACGAGTGCGACCGCTGGAACGTTCCGCTGCTCGCCATGGTGTACGCCCGCGGACCGCGGATCGGCGACTCGCGTGCGCCGGAACTGGTGGCGCACGCCGCGACCCTGGCCGCCGACCTCGGCGCGGACGTCGTCAAGACCGACTACGTGGGTACGCCCGAGCAGTTGGCCGATGTGGTGCGGGCCTGTCCCATCCCGCTCATCGTGGCCGGCGGCGCCCGCTCGGCGGAGACCGACACCGTGCTGACCCAGGTGTCCGACGCGCTGCGCGGCGGTGCGGCCGGAGTAGCCATGGGACGCAACGTCTTCCAGGCCGACCGGCCCGGCTGGATGGCGGCCGCCGTCGCCCGGCTGGTGCACACGGCCCCCGAGGCCTCCGGCCGGGACGGCGTGTCCGACCGCCTGGCCCTCATGTCCTGACCCCTCCGATCGTCCCGACACCCACCCCCTGTGCTGAGGAGATACTCGTGAAGCTGTGCTGGCTGGACATCCGCGGCGTCGACGGAGCCAAGGAGGCCATCGTCGAGGAAGCCGTTCACCAGCGGGTGGACGCGATCGTGGCGGCCGACCCGGCCGACCTGGAGCCGCTTCCCCCGACGGTGAAGAAGGTGCTGTTCCCGCAGCACCAGCAGCTGCCGGAGAAGCTGGGGTCCGCCGATCTCGTCATCGTCGACCCGGCCCGTCACGGGGAGCCCGCCGAGCTGGCGCAGCGGTACCCCGATGTGGAGTTCGGCCGGTACGTGGAGATCAAGGACGCCGACAGCCTGGAGGACGCCTGCCGTGCGGCGCGCCTGGACAAGTGGAGTCTGCTGTACTTCCGCGACCCCACCAAGATCCCGCTGGAGATCGTGCTGGCCGCCGCGGCCGGCGCGCAGGGCAGCACGATCACCCAGGTCGCCGACGTCGAGGAGGCCGAGATCGTCTTCGGTGTCCTCGAGCACGGCTCCGACGGCGTGATGCTCGCCCCCCGCGTCCCGGGCGAGGCCACGGAGCTGAAGACCGCCGCGGCCAGCAAGGCGGCGGACGTGCCGCTGGAGGAGCTGGAGGTGACCGGCATACGGCGGGTCGGCATGGGCGAGCGCGCCTGTGTCGACACCTGCACCAACTTCCGCCTCGACGAGGGGATCCTCGTCGGCTCGCACTCCACCGGCATGATCCTGTGCTGCAGTGAGACCCATCCCCTCCCGTACATGCCGACCCGGCCGTTCCGGGTCAACGCCGGCGCCCTGCACTCGTACACGCTGTCGGCGAGCGGACGGACGAACTACCTGAGCGAGCTCGTCTCGGGCGGCCGCGTCCTCGCCGTCGACTCGCAGGGGAAGTCCCGGGTCGTCACGGTGGGCCGGGTCAAGATCGAGACCCGCCCGCTGCTCGCCATCGACGCGGTGTCGGCCTCGGGCGTGAAGGTCAACCTCATCGTCCAGGACGACTGGCACGTGCGGGTGCTCGGTCCGGGCGGCACCGTGCTGAACGTCACCGAGCTGGCGCCGGGGACGAAGGTGCTCGGCTGCCTGCCCGTCGAGAAGCGGCACGTCGGCTACCCCATCGACGAGTTCTGCATCGAGAAGTGAACGATGCCGTGGACCATGCCGCGATGACCTCACACCCCGTCCTGGACTTCCACGTCCGGCTGGCCCCGGTCCCGGGGGCGGGCGAGCGGCTCCTGAGGGCGATGGACGACTGCCGGCTGGACCGAGCGGTGGTGTGCGCGGGCGGGACCATCGACCTCGACCGCCTCTCCCGCCAGCTCGTCGAGGGCGGCCACGTGGAGACCGACGCCGACAACGACGCCGTGCTCGCGGCCTGTTCGGGCAGCGACGGGCGGCTGGTGCCGTTCTTCTTCGCCAACCCGCACCGCCCGCCCGGGGTGTACCGGGACCGGGCCGCCGAGTTCCGCGGCCTGGAGATCTCGCCCGCGGTGCACGGCGTCGGCCTGGCCGACGACCGGACCGCCGAACTCGTGGGCGTGGCAGCCGAGTTCCGCCACCCGGTGTACGTGGTGTGCCTGGACCGCCCGGGCTCGGGCGTGGCCGATCTCGTCGCCCTCGCCCGCCGGTTCCGGGGGGTGGACTTCGTGCTCGGGCACAGCGGCGTCGGCAACATCGACTTCCACGCCCTCACCCTGATCCGGGACGAGCCCAACATCTCGCTGGAGACCTCCGGCGGCTACACCTGCGTGGCCGAGGCGGCCGTGGACCGCCTCGGCGCGGGGCGGGTCGTGTTCGGTTCCGAGTACCCGCTGCAGCACCCCGCCGTGGAGCTGGCCAAGTTCCAGGCCCTGCGCCTGCCGCCCGGACAGTGGCGGCAGGTCGCCTGGGACAACGCCCACCGACTGCTAGGAGAGGAGAAGCAGTGAACCGGACACGCTCGAGCCTGCCCCGGCTCGGCCAGTGGAGCGGGCTGGAGGACCTGCGGCTGCTGCAGGAGAAGCAGCTGCAGCAGACCGTCGGCTGGGCGTCCCGCTCGCCGTTCTACCGCGACCGGCTGAACCCGGCGAACCTGCCCGCGACCGCCGGCGACCTCGCGTCCCTGCCGCTGACCACGAAGCAGGACCTGCGGGACAACTACCCCTTCGGGATGCTGGCCGTCCCGAAGGAGCGGCTGGCCACGTACCACGAGTCGAGCGGGACCGCGGGCCGGCCCACGCCCTCGTACTACACGGCCGACGACTGGGTCGACCTGGCCGAGCGCTTCGCCCGCAAGTGGATCGGCATCTCCGCCGAGGACGTCTTCCTGGTGCGCACCCCGTACGCGCTGCTGCTGACGGGGCATCTCGCGCACGCCGCCGGACGGCTGCACGGGGCCACCGTCGTGCCCGGTGACAACCGTTCGCTGGCCATGCCGTACGCCCGCGTGGAGCGGGTCATGCACGACCTGGGCGTCACCCTGACCTGGTCGGTGCCGACCGAATGCCTCATCTGGGCCGCCGCGGCCCAAGCGGCCGGGCACCGGCCCGACGCGGACTTCCCGGCGCTGCGCGCGCTGTTCGTCGGCGGCGAGCCGCTCACCACCGCCCGCCGCGACCGGATCAGCCGGTTGTGGGGGGTGCCGGTGATCGAGGAGTACGGCTCCACCGAGACCGGCAGCCTCGCCGGCGAGTGTCCGCACGGACGGATGCATCTGTGGGCCGACCGGGCGCTGTTCGAGGTGTACGACCCGCGGACCGGCGCCGTCCGGGCCGAGGGCGAGGGCCAGCTCGTGGTCACGCCCCTGTACCGCGAGGCGATGCCCCTGCTGCGCTACAACCTCGAGGACAACGTGTCGGTCGCCTACGACGACTGCGCGTGCGGCTGGAACCTGCCCACGGTCCGGGTGCTCGGCAGGGCCGCGTTCGGGTACCGGGTCGGCGCCGCGACCGTCACCCAGCACCGGCTGGAGGAACTCGTCTTCTCCCTCCCGGACGCCTACCGGGTGGTGTTCTGGCGGGCGCGGGCCGAACCGACGGCGCTGCGCATCGAGATCGAGGTGCCCGAAGAGCACCGGGCGGCCGCGGAGGCGGAACTGGCGTCCGCGGTGCGGACCGCGCTGGGTGTCGACAGCACGGTCGCGGGGCTCCCGCCGGGCACCCTGATCCCCCATGACGCGCTGACGGCCATGCCCGACGTGGTCAAGCCGCGCAGCCTCTTCGGGCCCGACGAGGACTGGGGCAAAGCGCTCCTCTACTACTGAGAGGGACGACATGTCCGGTATGAGGGTGGTCGTGGCCGGCGCGGGAATCGCCGGCCTCGCCTTCGCCACCGCATTGCGCCGCGCCGGGATCGACTGTCACGTCTACGAGCAGGCGGCCCGGCCTGCCGAGGTCGGAGCCGGGGTCCAACTGGCCCCCAACGCGACCCGGTTGCTGCACCGGCTGGGACTGCGGGACCACTTGCGCACCGTGGCGGTCGCGCCGTCGGCGATCGAGATGCGCCGCTGGGACGACGGTGCGCTGCTGCAGCGCACCGTGCTGGGCGAGGCGTGCCACCGCCGCTTCGGAGCGCCCTACTACACGGTGCACCGCGCCGACCTGCACGCCGGCCTGCTCTCCCTCGTCCCGCCGGGCCAGGTGCACTTCGGTGCCCGCTGCACGGCCGTGACCCAGGACGACGGCGAAGCACGGCTGCACCTGTCCGACGGCACGACGGTCACCGCGGATCTGGTGGTGGGCGCCGACGGCATCCACTCGGTCGCACGGGAGGAGATCGTGGCCGACCGGCCGCGGTACTCCGGGCAGACCATCTACCGCGGCCTGGTGCCCGCCGAGCGGGTGCCGCACCTGCTCTCCCCGTCCGGGGTGCGGCTGTGGCTCGGGCCGGACCAGCACTGTGTGTGCTACCCGGTGTCGTCCGGCCGGCAGGTGAGCTTCGGGGCGACCGTCCCCGCGTCGGACTGGCGGGAGGAGTCCTGGTCGGCGCGGGGTGACGCGGCCGAACTCGCGGCCGCGTACGCGGGCTGGCACGAGGACGTCACCCGGCTGATCGGGGCGGCCGGGACGGTCGGCCGCTGGGCACTGCACGACCGCGACGGCATCGACCGGCTCGGCGCGGGCCGGGTGACCGTGATCGGTGACGCCGCGCATCCGATGCTGCCGTTCCAGGCGCAGGGCGCGAACCAGGCGATCGAGGACGCCGTCGTGCTGGCGGCCTGCCTGGCCGGCACCGACCCCTCCCGGCTCGGCGCCGCCCTGCGCCGCTACGAGCGGATCCGCCTTCCCCGCACCGCGCGGATCCAGCGCCAGTCCCGCGACAACGCGAAGACCTTCCACCTGGCCGACGGTGCGGCGCAGCGCGACCGGGACACCACCGCGCGGACGTCCCCGGGACTCGACCGGCACGAGTGGTTGTTCGCCTACGACGCCGAGCAGGCCGTGACCATGAGGAGTGCGTGATGGAACTGACCGGGATAGAGCAGACGGTCGCACTGGTCACCGGTGCGGCGCAGGGCATCGGCGCCGCGGTGGCGGCCACCCTGGCGGGCGCGGGAGCGCGGGTCGCCGCCGTGGACCGCAACGCCGAGGCCCTCACCGGGACCGCCGAGAAGATCCGGGCCGAGGGCGGGTCGGCCCGCGCCTACCCCGTCGACGTGTGCGACAGCGAGGCGGTGGACGCGCTCGTGCGGCGCGTCGAGGACGAACTGGGGCCCATCGGCATCCTCGTCAACGCGGCCGGCGTCCTGCACACCGGCCGGGTGGCCGAACTGTCGGACCGGCAGTGGCACGAGACGTTCTCGGTCAACGCGGACGGCGTGTTCCACGTCTCCCGGGCGGTCTCCCGGCGGATGGCGGACCGTCGTCGCGGCTCGATCGTGACCGTGGCCTCCAACGCCGCCGGAGTGCCGCGCACGGAGATGGCGGCGTACGCCGCGTCGAAGGCCGCGGCCGCGCAGTTCACCCGGTGTCTCGGACTGGAACTCGCCGAGTACGGCATCCGGTGCAACATCGTCTCGCCCGGCTCGACCGACACGCCCATGCTGCACGCGATGCTCGGCGACGCCGGCCTGCAGCAGGTGATCGAGGGCTCGCCGGCCGCCTACCGGGTCGGCATCCCGCTGCGCAAGGTGGCCCGGCCGCTGGACGTGGCCGAGGCGGTCGCCTATCTCGTGTCCGACCGGGCCGGACACGTGACCCTGAACGACCTGTACGTGGACGGCGGCGCCGCCCTGCACGTATGACGCCCGCGGACGACACAGGAGACGAACCATGGCCATGACCCAGATCCAGCCGTACCGCATGCCCGGCGCCGGCGACCTGCCGAACGCGGCGGTGCCCTGGCGGCCGCATCCGGACCGGGCCGTCGTACTGGTGCACGACATGCAGCGGTACTTCCTGCGGGCGTTCACGGCCGGGCGGTCCCCGCTGGCCGAGCTGGTCGCCAACGTGGCGAAGCTGCTCGCGGCGGCGCGTGCGGCCGGGGTACCGGTGATGTACACGGCCCAGCCGGGGGGCATGAGCCGCGAGGACCGCGGGCTGCTGTCCGACTTCTGGGGCCCGGGCATGGACACCGGGGAGTCCGACCGCGGCATCGTCGACGAGGTCGCGCCCGAGCCGGGGGACACGGTGCTCACCAAGTGGCGCTACAGCGCGTTCCACCGCAGCGACCTCGAGGAGCGGTTGCGGCAGGCGGGGCGGGACCAGCTCGTCGTCTGCGGCGTCTACGCGCACATGGGCTGTCTCGTCACCGCCGTCGACGCGTTCAGCCGCGACATCCAGCCGTTCGTGGTCGCGGACGCGCTGGCCGACCTGACACTGGACGACCACCTCATGGCGCTTCGCTACGCCGCGGACCGGTGCGCGGTTCCGCTGACCACGGACGACGTGCTGGGCGAGCTGACGCCGTAGCCGGCGCCGGCGCCGTACTCCCCGAAGACAGAGCCAGCCGAGCAAGTGAGACGAAGGGAATCTCCTCCATGTCCGATCGCACCCAGGTCGTCGTCATCGGTGGAACGTCGGGAATCGGGCGGCACTTCGCCCAGACGTGCGCCGACCGGGGCCACGACGTGGTCGTCACCGGCCGCTCCGAGGAACGCACCGAGGGGGCGGCCCACGAGATCGGTGGGCGGGCCCGCGGGCTGGTGCTGGACCTGGCCGAGCCGGAGCGGGTCGCGGAGGCGCTGGCCGACGTCGAACGCGCCGACTGGCTGGTGATCTCGGCCCTCGACCGGGACTTCAACACGGTGCGCGACTACCGTCCGGCCGACGCGACGCGGCTGCTGACGGTGAAGCTGACCGGCTATACGGCGGTGCTGCACGCACTGGCCCCGCGGATGCCCGACGACAGCGCGGCCGTGCTGCTCGGCGGTCTGGCCAGCCACCGGCCCTACCCCGGCTCGACCACCGTGACGACCGCCAACGGCGGTATCAGCGCGCTGGTCAGGACGCTCGCGACGGAGCTGGCGCCGATCCGGGTCAACGCCCTGCACCCGAGCATCGTCGCCGACACGCCCTTCTGGAGCGACAAGCCGGCCGCCCGGGAGGCCGCGCAGGCGCGTGCGCTGACCGGGCGGCCGGTGACGATGGAGGACTGCACCGACGCGATCACGTTCCTGCTGCGGAACCGGTCGGTCAACGGTGTCAACCTCAGCATCGACGGCGGGGACGTGCTCATCTGACGTCCGTCGTGATCCGCCAGGGCCCCCACCGGCCGGTCGCGCCCTGCCCGTGCTCCCGCTCCGCGCGGGGGTAGCGGGTGAGGTCGCGGGCGGAGAACAGGGCCATGCCCGCGGTGAATCCGCTCACCGGGACCGGGAGTCGCGCCCAGTACAGGAGCCGGCCGTCGACGTACCACTCGGCCTGCCGGGTCTCGGCACGGTAGGCGAGGACGTAGCGGTGCTCCTGACCCGGTTCGGTCGGCACGTCCAGGACCACGCGGTGGATGTAGTGGTCCTCGGGCCGGCTGACACCGGGGAGCACCAGCCGCTCGACGACCGCGTACACGGTGTCGTTGGTCGCGGCGGTGTTGAGCACGACACCGGTCTCCAGGTCGAACAGGTTCACCGTGCCGAAGGCGTCGAGCAGGTCGTGGGGGATCTGGCCGTGGGTCCGCACCCCCATGTCGACCTCGAAGGCCAGCCGTCCCGCGGCCGGCACGGCGAAGCGCCGCACCGACCGGTACATCTGCTTGGCGTTGTTCTGCCTCGGGTCCGAGTCGTGGAAGCGGGTGAACGGCCGGACGGCCAGCTCCAGCCGGCCGTCCCCGGTGCGCACGCGTGCGTTGTGGTCCCGGTAGGAGTGGCGTTCGCCGTCGGCGCCCCTGATCGACATGACGGTCCAGCGGGCGGGGTCGAGTTCGCCGCTCGTGAAGTCGTCGTACGTCCAGGTGTCCGTCTTCGGTACTGACGTCATGGGGCCACCCTCCGCGCCGGCGCCGGCACCGGACATCACCCGTTCGCGCCGTTCGGACCGGCCGGCACGCCAACACGCCACGGCAGGCCGGGTTCCCGTGAACGAGTCATGTGCCCCGCGGGAGCGCCGGCCGAGACTGCCGTACCGACCGTCACATCAACGACGTCCTCGCTGCGACGTCCCCCGACAAGGAGTGTCATGGACACGATGGACTCGCCAGTGGGCGGTGACCCGTACGTCACCGTGCACGACAGCGCCCAGTTCAGGGAGCTGCGGCGTCGATCGAACACCTTCATCACGTGGGCGAGCGTCCTGTTCTTCGGGTGGTGGTTCGCCGGAAGCGCGCTCGCCACCTTCGCCCCGGGCTTCTTCCGTCAGGGGGTGGGCGGGCCCGTGAACGTGGGCCTGCTGTTCATGGGGCTGTCGTTCGCGATCGTGGTGACGACCGCAGGGGTGTACCTGCGCCACGCCCGCACCCGGCTGGACCCCCTCAGTGACCGGATCCGGGCGGACCTGGAAGGAGACCCCCGATGAACACGGCCCTCGCCGCTTCCTCCTCCCCGACGAGCATGATCCTCGCCGATCCCCCACCACCGGTCGACAACACCTGGGCCGCGCCCGCCATCGCCATCCCCGTGGTCCTCGCCGTCACCGTGGCGCTGTACTTCCTCGTGAGAGCGGCCCGCGGCGGCATACGCGACCAGGACGACTTCCTGCTCGCGGGCCGCAGGGTCGGCCCGGTGCGCAACGCGCTCGCCCTGTCCTCGGCGCCCCTCATGTACTCGACGCTGTTCATCATCACCGGGCACATCGCGCTGAGCGGGTACGACGCCGCCCTCCTCATGACGGCGTTCACGGTCTCCATGATGCTCGGACTGCTGATCTTCGCCTCTCACGTGCGCAATCTCGGCGTCCACACGCTGGGCGACCTCCTCGCCCTGCGCCTGCGCGAACGCGAGGCGCGGACCGCGGCGGCCGTCGTCACCATGCTGATCTACGCCATGTTCACGGTCATCCAGATGGCCGCGATCGCGTTCATCTTCAACCGGTGGTTCGGCCTCGACTCCCTCGTCGGGCTGGCCCTCGTGGTCGCCGTCGTCGGCCTGGTCACCGTGTTGTTCGTGTGGATCGGCGGCATGCCGGGCGTCACCAGGATCCTGGTGGTCAAGGTCACCCTGGTGCTGGGCGTCGTGGCGGTGCTGACCGTCCTGGTCCTGGCGGAGTTCAACCTGAACGTCGTGAACCTGCTCGAGCGGGCGGAGGCCAACGCGGCGCCGGACCCGGGCGGTCACGAGCTGCTGGACCCCGGCCGCCTCTTCGGCGAGGGCGACGCCCGGTGGGTGCACCTGTCGAAGCTCTTCTGCATCGCCGTCGGCGTCGCCGCGATGCCGTTCCTCTTCATGCGCAGCTTCACGGCGACCAGCGGGCGGGACGCCCGGCGGTCGGCCGGCTGGGCCTCGATGATCATCGTCGGCGTGTACCTGTGCATGGGCGTCGTCGGCTTCGGTGCCGTCGCGGTCCTCGGCGCGGACAACATCGGAGTGATCAAGCCGCACCGTGACATCAGCCTGCCCAAGCTCGCGGACGAGCTCGGCGGTCCGGTGCTGGTCGGCGTGCTCGGCGCGGTCGCCGTCCTCACGGTCGCCGCCGTCTTCGCCGCCCTGCTGATCAACGCGGTCACCTGTGTCACCAAGGACATCAACGTGGTGCGGGGCCGCCAGGTGGCCCCGGGCGACGAGCTGAAGGAGGTACGGCGCAACGTGGCGGTGATCGGTGTCGCCTCCGTCGTCCTGGCCGTCGCCATGCTTCCGGTGCTGACGCACATCTTCATCCCCACCTCGATCGACGTGGCCGGCGCCGCGATCCTGCCGGCCGTCGTCTACGCGCTGTTCTGGCGGCGCTACAACACCGCCGGACTGAAGTGGACCATCTACGGCGGGATCGCCCTGACCCTGTTCATGGTCGCGTTCTCCAACGGCGTGTCGGGCGCGGAGGACGCCATCTTCGCCGACTCCGACTTCAAGTTCATCGACATCGAACCCGGCCTGATCTCGGTGCCGGCCGGCTTCCTGTTCGGCTGGCTGGGCACCCTCACCAGCCGCGAGCGCAACGACGCGGCCTTCGCCGAGATGCAGGTCCGAGCCCTGACGGGAGGCCTCGCTCCCGCCCGGACGGACCGTGGGCCGGGTCCCGTCGGCGGCGCCGGCCGGCCCGGACGGAAGAGCGCGGCGCCCAGCAAGGCGCCCTGAGACATCGTGAACGGTGTGGGGCGGTCGCACCGCCCCACACCCCTGTGAAGGGGCAATCGTGGATCCGGTACCGGTTCTGGTCGTGGGCGCGGGCCCAGTCGGCATGGTCGCCGCTCTGGAGCTCGCCCGCCAGGGCGTTCCCTGCGTACTCGTCGACCGAGAGTTCGAGACATCCGTTCATCCCAAGCTCGACTACGTCAACCCGCGAAGCATGGAGTTCTTCCGGCGCCTCGGCATCACCGACGACATCCGCTCCGCCGGGGTCGCCCCCGAGCACCGGGCCGACGTGATCTGGTCGACCGGGCTCGCGGGCGAACCGATCACCACGTGGGAACTGCCCTCGGTCGCCGAGGAGCGGCGGCGCATCGCCGAACACAACGACGGCACCCAGCCCACCGAACCCGGCCAGCGCATCTCCCAGGTCGACCTGGAGCCGGTCCTGCGGTTCCACTGCCGGCTCAACCCGCTCATCGAGCTGCGCCGCGGCCTGCGCTTCGACTCCCTCACCCAGGACGACGACGGCGTCACCAGCCGGCTCGTCGACGTGCTGACCGACGACGAGATCCGGCTGCGCTCGCAGTACGTGATCGGGTGCGACGGCGCCTCGAGCCAGGTCCGCGCGGCGCTGGGCATCGGGGAGGAGAGCTTCGACGTCCCCGGGCTGCCGGGCGCCTTCATGGTGCACTTCAAGAGCCGCGACCTGGACACCCTGCACCGGCACGGGCGGTTCTGGCACTACTTCGCCTTCCGGTACGTCCTCATCGCCCAGGACGAGACCGACACCTGGACCGCGCACGTCAACGGCCTGCGCCCGGACGAGTTCGACACTCCGCCGGCCGACCCGGCCGCCTTCCTGCTCGACGTCATGCGGACCGATCTGAAGATCGACAAGGTGCTCCTGACCTCGCGCTGGCGCCCCGGCTTCATGATCGCCGACCGCTATCGCAGCGGACGGGTGCTCCTCGCCGGGGACTCCGCGCACCGCATGTTCCCGACCGGCGCCTACGGAATGAACACCGGCATCGGCGACGCGGCCGACGCCGCCTGGAAGATCGCGGCTCTCGTCAACGGCTTCGGCGGACCCGCACTGCTCGACAGCTACGAGGCGGAACGCCGCCCGGTGGGGCTGCGCACCCTGCACACCTCCCGACGCCATCTCGACGTGCACCTCCGGGCCGGGGACATGCTGCGCGGCGGCGCCTCCACGGAGGCCGTCGCCTCCTATCTGCGGGCCGAGCGGGGCGAGAACGAGTACCGGGGCATCGAACTGGGCCACCGCTACGACGACTCGCCCGTGATCTGCCACGACGACGAGCCTGAACCCCCGTACACGCCCCGCGCGTACACGCCCACGACGTGGCCCGGCGGACGCCCGCCGAGCCTCCTCCTCAAGGACGGAACCGCGCTCTACGACCACTTCGCGCCGTCCTTCACCCTCGTCGACTTCGCCGGCGACGGCAGGGGCGACGCGCTGCTCGAAGCGGCGGCCGCCCAGGGCGTGCCGGTCGGCCACACCGTGGTGCGCGACGCCCTGGTCCGGCGGGCCTGGGAACGCGACCTCGTACTGCTCAGGCCCGACCATCACGTGGCCTGGCGCGGCAACGAGGCCCCCCGGGACCCGGCTTCCGTCGTCCGGCGGGTGCGCGGTGCGGCCCGGGACGTCACGCCTCGCTGATCCCGACGGGAGCATTCATGACGCGATTCAGCTCTACGGCGGACCTCGCCCGCCCCGGACCGTGGGAGGACCTGCCCGCGGCCCAGCAACCGGACTGGCGCGATCACGCCGCCCGTCCCGCGGTCTGCGCGAGGCTGGCATCGGCCGCGCCCCTGGTGACGGCCGCCGAAGTCCGGGAACTGCGGCGGACGCTGTCGAGCCTGACGACGACCGGCGGGCTCCTGCTCCAACTGGGCGACTGCGCCGAGAGCTTCTTCGAGTGCACGCCCCGGCACGTGGAGCGGAAGCTGCGCGTCGTCGACCGGCTGGCGGACAGCCTCGGCGAACTCACGGGCCGGAGTGTCGTGCGGGTCGGCCGCATGGGCGGGCAGTTCGCCAAGCCGAGGTCGCGGGCCACCGAGTCGCACGGCTCGATCGACATCCCCTCCTTCCGCGGGCACATGATCAACTCGGAGATCGCCACCCCCCTGGCCCGGCAGCCCGAGCCGCTGCGCATGGCGTGGGCCTACGACGCCGGAGCCGAGGTGCAGCGGGTGATGCGGGCGCACCGCGAGGCCGGCGCCCGTACCCCGGCCGGGCTGGGCCCCTGGTCCAGCCACGAGGCCCTGGTCATCGACTACGAGTCCCCGCTGGTGCGCCGCGACGCCGGGACGGACGAGCTGTACCTGTCCTCGGCACACCTGCCCTGGGTGGGCGAGCGGACCCGTGAACCGGGCGGCGCGCATGTCACGTTGCTGTCCCGCGTGGTCAATCCGGTGGGCTGCAAGATCGGTCCCGCCGCGGACCCGGAGGAGATCCTGCGGGTGTGCGAGGCGCTCGACCCCCATCGCGAGCCCGGCCGCCTGGTGCTCATCCCGCGGATGGGACGGGACGTGATCCGGGAGGCCCTGCCGCCGATCGTCCGCCGGGTGGCGAAGGCGGGGCACCCGGTGATCTGGCTGTGCGACCCCATGCACGGCAACACGGTGACGTCCCGCGCCGGCCTGAAAACACGTCACCTCACCGACGTGATCACCGAGGCGGTGCGATTCCGCGACATTCTCCGGAAGTGCCGCCAGCACGCCGCCGGACTCCACCTCGAGGTCGCGGCGGACGACGTGACGGAATGCGTCGGCGGCTCGGTGGAGCGCGAGGAACAAATCACCGGCCACTACACCTCCCTGTGCGACCCGCGCCTCAATCCCGAACAGGCCCTGGAACTCATCGAGGCATGGGCGAAATGAACGGTGCCGGGTCGCTAGCAGCACCCCGGCGATCCCTGCTCCGGTACGACTACTACTCGATCGAGCAGTGGACGTGCCGAAGGACGGCCGGATAGCGTCCGAGCTGATTTCCGGGAAATTGACGGAGCACGTGAATTCCGATCGAAAGGAAATTTCCGGTGACGACATTGAGGCGGCCGCGGAGCCGGCGCCTGGGATACACGGTGACCATCGCCACCGCGGCGGCCTTGGTGGGTTCGCTGACCAGTGCCGCGCCGGCGGCCCCGCGGCAGGCGGCGCCCGGAATCGACCTGGACCACGGCAACGCCCTGATCCAGGTGGTGTACCCGAAGTTCCAGCGGGTGTCGCGCGACGAGAGCTCGGGACGTTCGGTGTCGCTGACGGTCGACCACGCCATCCTCATCGAGATGCCGTGGTTCGACGCCATCGCGCCGTACCACCCGACGGCGAAGGGCATCTTCTCCGACCTCGGGCGCCGTCCGGAGGCGGAACGGACGACGCGCAACAAGAACATAGCCGTCATCTACGCGGCGTACACGTCGATGAGCACGGTGCTGCCGCAGTACAAGTCCCGCTGGATCGAGATGATGGAGTCGGCGGGGCTCGATCCCTACGACACCGCGGAAGACCCCACGACGCCCAGCGGCATCGGCATCCTCGCCGCCAAGAACGCCATGAAGGCGCGCCTGCACGACGGCTCCAACCGGTACGGCGACGAGGGCGGACGGCGGTACAACCGGAAGCCGTACAGCGACTACACCGGCTACAAGCCGGTCAACACCGCGGAGCAGCTCCGCGACCCCTCCCGCTGGCAGCCGGGCGTGACCTCGGTGAACAACGTCTACAGGGTCCAGCAGTTCGCGACCCCCTACTACGGCCGGGTCAGGCCGTTCACGTTCGACGACCCCAGCCGGTTCGAGGTGTCCCCGCCGACCGCCAGCAACCACCGCAACCGCGGCGCCTACAAGCGCCAGGTCGACGAGGTGCTGAAGGCGTCGTCGCGCCTGGACGACCGCAAGAAGATGAGTGCCGAACTCTTCAACGACAAGGTCGTGACGTTCGGAACCGTGGCCGGCACTCCGGTGGTCACGCACGGCAACTACGACATCGAGAAGATGGTGCAGTACATCACCTCCTCCGATGTGGCCTTCATCGATTCCACCATCGCCACCTGGCACTTCAAGCGCAAGTTCGACTCGGTCCGGCCGGTCGGCGCCGTCCGGCACGTCTACCGGGGCAAGGAGGTCACCGCCTGGGGCGGCCCCGGCGCCGGCACGGTCGACGACATCCCCGGGAACGAGTGGCAGGGATACCTGAGCGGACGTTCCGCCGACGCCCCCGAGTACCCGTCGGCCAGCTCCGCCCTCTGCCTGGCCTTCAGCCAGCAGGTGCGGCGGTTCACGGGCACGGACAAGGCCGACATCAACTATCCCGTGGCGAAGGGCTCTTCGCTCATCGAACCGGGCGTCACCCCGGCCAACGACATGACGCTGCACTGGGACAACTGGACCGACTTCGCCCGGGACTGCGGTGAGAGCAGGGTCTGGGGCGGTGAGAACTTCCCCGCCGCGGTCGAGGCCGCGAAGCAGTACGCGCCGAAGATCGGTGACATGAGCTACGCGTTCGTCCAGCGGAAGGTGAACGGGGGCTGAACCGCTCGTCTCCGACAGAGGCTGCCGCCGGCGTCCCCCCGGGCGCCGGCGGCAGCCTGCTGCCGTCACCTTCGGGCGGCGGCCCGTGACGCCCTGCCGACGGGATATGGGTAGAGGAGTCGAGGCCGGACGGGTTAAGGTCACGGCTGCGACTCGAACGCATGGTCGGGGGCTTCTTTCAATGATCTTTCACGCACCTCCAGTGAGTTCGCCTTCACCTCCTCCGGTGGCACACGGCACCGGTCCGGGAGTGCCGAGCCCGTGTCCGTCCCGCGGGGGACGCGGGGCCCGCCGGAGCCCGGCCATCACCGCCGGACACGCCCGCGAGCCGAGGTCCCCCCGCATCGCGTCGACGAGGTCCCTGCCGACCGGTGGCGTCCGCCCCGGCCGCCGGGCACCCGTCCACGACGAGTGACCCACGCGCGGGCGTCGCGCACCGGCCGGACATCAGGGGGACCCGGCCGCGGCACCCGCGGAGTCCGACGGCCGGGACACCACCCCCTGCCCGGACAGCGGCCGGACGGCACACACGACCGGTCGCGCCGGCTCTCGATCAGGCCTTCCTTGGGGGACACTCCGATGACATCCGTCCTTCCGTGTCTCGCGGCGGCGAAGACGTGCTCCGTGCTCGTGTCCGACCCCGACCTGTCCGTCCGGGCGGTGCTGTCGGCGGTGATCGGATCCGCCCCCGAGCTGACCCTGGTCGGCGAGGCGGCGGATGCGGACGAGACGGTGGCGCGGGCCGCCCGGACCCGGCCGGACCTGGTGCTCCTGGGGGCGGGGGCGGTCGGGCCGGACCTGGCCGCCGTGACCGGACGCCTGCTCGCCGCCGCCGATCCCCCCAGGGTGATCGTCCTGGCCGTACCCGGACAGCGGGAGCACTGCAGGGAGGCACTGGCAGCCGGCGCCTCCGGACTGCTCCTGCGGGACGCCCCCGCGGAGGAGGTGCTGTGCGCCATCTCCGCGGTCTCGTCGGGATACCTGCTCGTCGCCCCCGACTTCGCCGCCTCGGCGATCGTCGGCAACTCCGGAACGGACGCGCCGCCGGCGTCACCGGCGGGTTCGGCGGTGACGTCGTCACGACCCCGGCGCGGGTCGGTGCGGAGGATGGCCGCGGCGGACAACCGGCTGCTCGCGCAGGACGTGCACGACGTGCTCGGACGCACCCTCGCCGCGATCAACCGCAAGGGCGAGCTCGCCGTCCGGCTGCTCGCCACCCGGCCGGACCGGGCGCGCGCCGAGCTGGAGACGGTGCTGGAGCTGGCGCGTCGGTCCATGACCGAGGTCCGGGCCCTGGTCGACGGCTATCGCCCGAGCGACCTGGCCACCGAGATCGAGGGGGTGCGCTGCGACCTGGAGATCCTGGGCACGCGGGTGGAGGTCAGGCGCACCCGGGCCGCACTGCCCCGCGCCGTCCAGGAGGTGTTCGGCTGGGTGGTGCGGGAGGCGGGCGCGAACGTCATCCGGCACAGCGAGGCCGCGCACTGCTCGATCGAGGTCTGGACCCGCGGCCGTACCGCTCGTCTGCGGATCTCCAACGACGGCGTACGGCATCCCGCCTCGGCCTCCGGGAGCGGGCTCCTCGGTCTGGCGGCGCGGCTGCGGGCCGAGGGCGGCACGCTCACCCATGGCCCGGTCCCCCACGCGGCCTACCGCGTCGAAGCGAGCGTACCCATCAGTCACACCGACGTCCGGAGGGAAGATGGCGATCAAGCTGGTCCTGGCCGAGGACGAGGCCCTCACCAGGGAAGCCCTCACTGAACTGCTCCGGCTGTCCGGGGACATCGACGTGGTCGCCCACACCGGTCGGGGTGACGGGGTGGTCGGACTGGTGAAGGAGCACGGAGCGGACATCGCCGTGATTGACGTGCGCATGCCTGGCATGAGCGGGATCGAGGTCGCCGAGCAGTTGCACCGGGAGCGGCCGGGCTTCCCCCTGGTGATCCTCACCTGCGACGTCCGGCCCGGGCACGTGCAGCGCGCGCTGAAGGCCGGAGTGCGCGGCATCCTGACGAAGGAGACCTCGATCGGCGAGTTGAGACGGGTGATCCGTGAAGTGCACGCGGGTGGCAGGCACGTGCCGCCCGACCTGATCGCGGAGATGGTGGCCGCCGGGGACAACCCCCTCACGGTGCGCGAGGCCGAGATCCTGAAGGTGGCCGAGGACGGCCGCCCGCTCAGCGCCATCGCGTCCCAGCTGCACCTGAGCCCGGGCACGGTCCGCAACCACATCCACTCCGCCATCCACAAGCTGAAGGCGACGAACCGGGTCGGGGCCGTGCTGGCCGCGTCGCGGGCCGGCTGGATCTGATCTCCGCTCAGCCGGTGGTGGCGGGACGGAGCAGTGCCGCGACGCCGTTCCGCCGCCCCCAGGCGACCGTGACGCTGAGCAGGAGGAGGACCAACGCCAGGAGGGAGAAGTCGTCGATGACGAGGTTGGTGATCATGGCTCCGATCATCAACGCGGCCAGCCCCAGCGCGGCGAGCCCGACCAGACGCGGAACCAGGAGCCCCACCACGCCGGCGAGTTCCAGGACGCCGACGAAATACCGGAGCCACTGCCCGGCTCCGATGTTGTCGAAGGCCGCCACCATCTCGGCGGCGCCGAAGAGCTTCGCGGTGCCGGCGGCGAGGAATACGATCACCAGAAGCGCGTGGCACACCCATAAGGTGATACCGGCGGCCCGTCCCGTTCCCTTACCCGGTGAATTTTCCAGTTCGCCCATCCGAGCCCCCGGCTCTCTTGGCAATTGGGATGCGGTCAGAACAACGACTTCCCGGACGATAGCCCGCGACAATTGAGCGGGTCAACAATCTCACATTGAACGGATCCGGAAGCATCGCCTCGGACAAGCCCGTTGCTCTGCGAGGGATGGACATTCCGGATTCGCGAACACCCTCCGCGAGTGGGAGCCGAGCAGGAGTGCTGCGTCCGCGGTAGTCGACTGCTCCGGCGGCAGACTCCGCCCTTCACCGATACCGCTCCGACGGTAGGCGGAACGGATACTCCGGCATGACGAATTGCGGCGGGCCGGTTCTTAGGCTGAAGTCCGAACGCCGTCATGAGAACCGAAGGGAACCCCCATGTCCGTCCGTCGCTTGCTCATCGCTGCCGCAGCCGCTGTGACCACGGGATTCATGCTCGCCGCGCCGGCGGCCGCCAACGTCATGGCCGCCGACGGCGACGACGGTGGCTCCGGGCGGGGCCCCTCCCTCGCGGCCCTGGTCGTGGCGGTGATCGGCGTGGTGCTCGGCGTGCGGGCCCTGCGTGCGGCCGGCCGGGGTGCCGCCAACGCGCGCGGCGGAGCCCTCGCGGGAGTGGCGGTGGGGGCCCTCGGCGTGATCATCGGCGGCATCGCCCTCGCCGTCGCGGACGGCGGTGTGGGCAAGGGCTCCGGCACGGGCGGCGCCGTCGTGGCCATGGTCGTGGGGCTGGCCGGCGTGGTCCTCGGCGCGCTGGCGCTGTCCCGCTCCCGCCGCGCCGTCGCCTGACGGCCTTCGGTACTCCCCCGGCCGAGCGGGCCGCCGCCGCCGCCGCCCCGGCGGGCGGTTGCGGGCTCCCCGACGCACGGCCCGCCCGCCCAGAACGGGGCCCCGAGGCACAACCCGCGGGG
>NZ_JBHXFL010000053.1:0-18466 GCF_042724095.1 Streptomyces sp. NPDC127100 | reverse complement strand
CGGGCCGCCCCCCGGGCGCCCGGTTGGGCCGTTCGCCGTCTCCGCGACGAACGGCGGCCCGTCCCTTCCGGGTCCCCTTCGCCTCACCCGGCGGCGGTTCCGGCCTGGCACGCCCGCCGGGTCGCCTCAGTCGCGATCGCCGTCCGAAGCCGCCGCCCTCACCGCCTCCTCGGGGCGACGCGCCCTGCTCCGCGGCTTCAACGGCGCGTTCGGCAGCTCCGGCGCGGGCAGCGAGGCCCCGTCGTACCCGTGCACCTCGCCGAAACGGGTGGTTCCCTCCATCCAGTCCTCCCGGGCGCGCACGATGTCGTCGTGCGACCGCCCGATGAAGTTCCACCACATGACGATCTCCTCGTCGAACGGGGTCCCGCCGAGCAGCACCGTGCGGGCCGGCTCGCCGGACTCGTTGCGGAGCGTCAGGGTGTTGGTGCCGGGGCGTACGTAGCCCAGTTCCGCCGGGTGCAGCAGGGTGCCGGCCAGCCGGACGTCCCCGCGGTCCACGAGGAGCCCGTGCTCGAAACCGGGATCCACGGGCAGGGTGAGCGAGGCGTGCGGCGCGAGGGTGATCTCGGCGCCGAGCAGGGGCGTGAAGGTCGGCACGGGCGAGACGGCACCGGCCAGCCGGCCCAGGAACACGCTGATCCCGGCGCCGTCGGTACGGACGGGCTCGGGCACGTGATGCCGGAAGTCCCGCGCGGTGTGGCGGTGTTCGTCCGGGAGGGCCACCCACAGCTGCACGCCGTGCAGGACCGTGGTCCGCTCGGTGGAGACCTCGGAGTGGCTGATGCCGTGCCCGCCGGTCATGAGGTTCAGCTCGCCGGGCCGCACCAGGGCGTGGCTGCCGAGGCTGTCCCGGTGCTCGATCTCGCCGCTGAACAGCCAGCTGACCGTCTGCAGTCCGGTGTGCGGATGCGGGGCGACGTCCATGCCCCCGGTGCGGGCGACGTCGTCGGGACCGTAGTGGTCGACGAAGCACCAGGCGCCGATCAGGGTCCGGGTCCGTTGCGGCAGCGTGCGCCGGACCGTCATGGCGCGCGGCCCGCCGAGCGGTACGTCGCGCGGTGTCAGTACCTCGACCTGTACCCCGTCCGGTCGCTCGTCGCCGTCCGCCGCTCCGCAGCGGACTTCCCCGGGGCTTGTTTCCACGTTGCTCACTGAGAAGCACCTCCAGTCGTCATGGTATTTTCAAATTCAACTATTCGCCACTGCGGGCCGTCCCGGCCGCGTCCGAAGGAGCCCAGGTTGAGCAGCAGCACCCTGCCGATGTCCGAGGACCGACGGATCTTCATCGACAAGCAGAACCCCGAGCCGTACCAGGCGCTGGTGCGCGCGTCGGAGGCGGTCCGGGCGGCGGCCGCCGCAGCGGGCTTCGACCGGATCCTGGTGGAACTGGTCAACCTGCGCGTCTCCCAGATCAACGGCTGCGCGTACTGCCTGAACCTCCACACCCGGGCCGCCCTGCGCGCGGGCGAGACCACGCAGCGCCTCGGTGTGCTGGCCGCCTGGCGGGACACCGACCTGTTCACCCCCGTGGAACGCGCCGCGCTCGCGCTGGCCGAGGCGACCACCCGGCCCGCCGACACCGCCGCACGCGACACCGCCACGGCGGCCGCCCGCGACGTGCTCACCGACGACCAGATCTCCGCGGTGATCTGGGTGGCGATCACCATCAACGCCTTCAACCGGGTCTCCGTCATGAGCGGGCACCCGGTGCGGCCGGAGCGGTGACCGCCTTCCGGTCGGCACCGGCCGCGGCGGACGTCCGACCGCGAGGCTAGGCCCGGGCGGGGCCGGGCGTGTGCCTCGGAGCGCACGGCCGCCGTTCCCGCGGCGCACGGCCGCGCGCACGGCGGCACACCGTGCGCTCACGCACCCGGCCGTGTGCGCTGCCGGTCGACCGCCCGCCGGTCCCGGCGCCTAGCGTCCTTCGGGAACGTACGGCACAGCACCGCAGGAGGCGGCCATGACCACCAGCACCAAGCCCCCGAGCAGCCAGCCGTGGCTGCATCAGAAGGGCGCCGTCATCCAGGAGTTCGGCACCGTCAAGCTGTTCCCCCTCGGGCTGTCCCACGACGCCCGCATGTACTCCTGCCAGCGCCTGAACCAGGTCCTGGCCGACACCCAGATGCTCCACGGCCTGTACAAGAAGCACCACTGGCTCCTGCGCGGCGCGACCTTCTACCAGCTGCACCTCCTCCTGGACAAGCACGCCGGGGAGCAGCTGGAACTCGTCGACGCCGTCGCGGAGCGGGTCCAGACGCTCGGCGGGGTCGCGGTGGGAGACCCCCGGCACGCCGCGGAGATCACCTCGATCCCGCGTCCGCCGGACGGTGTGGAGGAGGTCCCCGCGATGCTCTCCCGCCTGCTCCAGGCCCACGAGACCATCCTGACCCAGGCCCACGACGCGGCCGCCCGGACCGCCGAGCTGGGTGACGACGGCACCAACGACCTGCTGGTCTCCCAGGTGATCCGCACCGGTGAGATCCAGGCGTGGTTCCTGGCCGAGCACCTGGTCGACACGCCCCTCGTGCGGTCCTGACCGGCCCGGCGGGAGTCCGGCGGAGGGGCGTCAGGAACCGGTTGCGGTCCGCTGCGCCCGTTCCAGCGCCTCCTTCGGCGTCCGCTCGCCCGTGAGCGCGGACTGGACCGCGGTGTAGATCCCGGTCGCCGCGTCGGGCCACCGGACGCCGAGCCGGCTCGTGCGGGACCGGGCTCCCTCGACGCTGTCGACGAAGGCCGCCATCGACGGGACCCGCTCCGCGTACCGGGCGGCCACCGCGGGGCGCGAGGGCACGGTGACCCGCTGCTCGGCCTGGTCGAGCATGGTCCGGGAGTCGTTCAGGCACGCGAGCACCTGCGCGGCCTTCTCCTGGCGGGCGGTGGAGGCGCTGTGCGGAACGGTCCACACCTCACCGCCGATCGGTGTGACGGGGGCCTGTCCCGCGGTGGGGACGGGGACCGGGGCCATGCCCCAGTTCAGGTCGCGGGCCTTGTTCAGGGCGGGGATCCGCCAGGGCCCGTTGATCATCATGGCCGTGCGGCCGGCGACGAACTGGTCGTGGAGGTCGGCCTGGTTCCAGTTCAGCACGGACTTCGACATGGAGCCGCTGCGCACCAGGTCGGCCCACAGCCGCAGGGCCTGCTCGGCCTGCGGGGAGTCGAGCCGCCGCTCGTCCCCGCCGTTGGACCACAGGAAGGGCAGGAACTGCCAGGCGGACTCGAAGGTGGCGTCGGCGTCGACCGCCATGCCGTAGCGCCCCGGGCGGGTCAGTGCGGCCGCCGCCGTCCTCAGCTCGTCCCAGGTCCTGGGGACGGCCACGCCGGCCTCCGCCAGGGCGTCCTTGTCGTAGAAGAGGACGACCGTGCTGACGGTCGGCGCCAGTCCGTACACCTTGCCGTCGTAGCTGCCCGCCGCGAGGATCTCCTCGCCGAAGCCGTCGAAGTCGATGCCGTACCGGTCCAGCGGTGTCAGCACCCCGGTGTCCGCGATCTGCTGCAGGTCGGCGTTGTCCAGCATCAGCAGGTCGGGCAGGGTCCTCGCCGACGCCTGCCGCAGGACCGTCGGAACGAGCGACGGGCCAGGGACACTCGAGTGCTCGACCCTGACCCCGGCGGCCTTCCCGCAGGCGTCGAGCCAGCCGCTCCACTGCGCGTGCTCGGTGTCGTCGGTGTAGTAGTCGAGCGCGGTGATGGACGTGACCTCGTCCCCGGCGGCCGCCGTGCCGGCTGCGCCGCCGCACCCGCTGACGGCCGGCAGCAGGGCGAGGGCCCCGAGGAGACCGGCGATCCGCCGTGCCGCCGGCCCGGCAGGTGAGGTCATGGTGTGTGCTCCCGCGTGCGTGCATGTCCCGATCGCCGGTCCCGGCACGTGACGAGTGGCTTCGGGGCCTGTGTGGCGACTCGGTCAGCGTAGACGCCGGGAGGGACGCGGTCGCGACCGCCCTGTGAACAGCGGGTGCGTTCCTGTCACCCGGTGCGGAGGGGCCTCGCGTGAACGTACCAGGCGCACCGCTCAGTCCTCGCGCAAGGCCATGACCACATGGGCGAGTTGCACCCGGGAGTTGACCGAGAGCTTGCGGAAGGCGGAGGTCAGGTGCGTGTTGATGGTGTGCGGGGAGACGACGAGCCGGTCGGCGGCCGACCGGTTGGTGTGCCCCTCGGCTATCAGGCGGGCGACCTTCTTCTCCGAGGCCGTCAGCGCCTCCCAGCCCTGGACGGGGCGGCCGACGACCGTCCGGGGGCCGCCCGTGTCCCCGGCCCGCCGGTCCCGCCGCAGTTGTGCCGCCGCCGCGTGCGCGCCCGACGCGGTGTAGAGGGCCCGGGCCTCCGTCAGGGGCGCGGCCGTGCCGCCCGCGGCCGGGCGCGCCCGTCCGAGGTCGGCGAGGGCCGCGGCCCGGACCAGCGGGCGGGGACCGGCCCCGAGCAGCTCCACGGCGTGTTCCAGCAGGGCGGCGTCGCCGCGGACGAGGCCGGTCGCCTGGGCCGCGACGCCCGCCGCGGTGGGCACGGCCGGGTTGCGCGCCGCGTGGTCCCGGGCCTGTGCGGCCAGGTCCTCGGCGAGCGAGCGGTCCGTGCCGCGCAGGGCGATACGTACGGCGGAGTCGACCCAGGTGCGCAGGAGTCGCCAGCGCATGAAGGGGCCGTTCTCCTGCACCTGCCGGATCCGGTCGACGGCCAGGGCGGTGTCGCCGTCGGCGTCGGCCACGACCGCCTCCAGGAACCGCACGGCGGCCGTGTTGCCGGGGTTCGGTTTGGCGGCGAGGCCCTCCCGCGCCGCGGCCAGGTGTCCCCGCGCCGCTTCCCGCTCGCCGCGCAGGAGCGCGATCCGGGAGCGGATCACCCGGGAGTTGACCTGCTGCACGGGTGTCCGCAGGTCCTCCTCCAGGCGTTCCATCGTGGCGAGGTCCGCCTCGGCGTCGTCGAGCCGGCCGAGCCCGAGGTGCTGTTGCCCCTGGGCCCACAGCAGCATGGCCTGACGAGGCGAGGCCGCGTCGTCGGCCGCCCGCAGCAGCAGCCGCTCGCCGGACGCGAAGTCGTCCAGGTGCTGATGGGCGACGATCTCCTCGGGCAGGTAGGCGGGGTCGACGGCGCTGAGCGCGGCGAAGTGCCCCAGCGCCGCGGCGTTCTCGCCGGCGTTGAGGGCGATCTCGCCCAGCCCGGACAGGGCCAGGACGTGCGCCTCGCGGTCACCGGTCCGGACGGCGTCGCGCAGGGCGCCCTCGCCCGCCTCGCGGGCCGCGACGAGGTCGGGTCCCCGGGACAGCGCGAGCGCACGCAGGGCGGCCAGCCGTGCCGCGACCTCGGGGGCCGCGCCGGCGACCGCGAGCGCGGTGTCGGCCCGGCGGCGCAGCTCGTCGGCGAGGTCCATGTTCCACAGGGTCCCGCCGAGCGCGGCCTGCAGACGGCCGAACACCTCGGGCGGCGGCCGCAGGGCCAGCAGCCGGTCGCCGGTCGCCAGGGCCTCCCGGTTCCGGCCGGCCCGGGTCTGGCAGACGATCGCCCGCTCGCCCACGGCGAAGGCCGACTGCCCCGCGGGCGGCACCAGCTCCAGCGCCCGGGTCATCAGATCGGCCGCGAGGCCCGGCGTGACCGGCAGGACGTCCTCGGCGGCCCGCCGCAGCAGCGTGACGGCCTCCTCGTCGCCGGGCAGGGCGCCCTTGAGGATGTGCGGCACCGTGTCGATCGGCTGGTGCCCGGCGGCGGCCAGGTGCCGGGCGGCCTCGCGGTGCAGTGCCTTGCGGGCGGACGGCGGGATGTCGACGTAGACCGCCTGGCGCAGCAGATCGTGCCGGAACACGAGCTGTTCGCCGTCGTCGTCCAGGAGTCCGGCGCGCACCGCCTCCTCGAGTGCGGCGATCAGCTCCGTGGGTGCCCGGCCGCACAGCGCGGCGGCCTGGGTGAAGCCGAACCCGCGTCCCAGCACCGCTCCCATCTGGAGGAAGCGCAGGGTGGCCGGCCGAAGGGACTTGAGCCGGCCGCGCACGCCGACGACCAGCCCCGGGTGCACCGGGCCGCCCCCGGCCCCGGCGGTCCGCAGTCCCGCGAGCATCTCGACGGCGAGGAACGGGTTGCCGCCGGCTCCGTTGAGCAGGCCGCGTACGCGTTCGTCGACGGCCGTGCCCAGGGTGTCGCCGGCCAGCTGCCCGATGGCCTCGCCGGTCAGCGGTGCCAGACGCACCGTGACCGTCCGGAGTTCCGGTGCGGCGGCCGCGACGATCTCCTCGGCCGGGCCGGCCGGCTCCAGTCGCCCGGTGAGCAGCCAGAGCACGGGTGAGGTGCGCAGGCGTACGGGGAGCTGGGTCAGGGCGAACCGGCTCAGCGGGTCGGCCCACTGGACGTCGTCCAGGGCGATGAGCACCGGGCCGCGGGCCGCTCGGGCCTCGATCGCCTCGGCCAGGCGTTCCAGCAGCCAGATCCGCTGGTCGTGGTGGCGGGCGAGATCGGTGAGGGCGTCGCCGGACAGCAGCGGTTCGTCGCCGTGCAGGACGCAGGAGGCCAGCGAGGACAGCGGCACGATGTGGTGGAGTTCGTCGGCCTTGCCGAGGCCCACCCAGAATCCGGCCGTCCGGCTCCCGGCGACGGCCTCGGCGAGCAGGGTGCTCTTGCCGATGCCCGGTTCCCCCTGGATCAGGGCGAGCGCGCCGCCGCCGGTGCGGGGCACCGAGGCGATCACTTCCCGCAGCTCGCCCAGTTCCCTCTCCCGCCCGCGCAGACCGCTTCGGGACAGGGTGCCGCCCTGGCTGCCCACGCGCGTCCCTCCCTGTGCTCCCGCGCCCGCCGGTGGCTCCGCGACGGTGCCGGCCGCCGGTCGCGGCCGGGCGGTCCGGGCGGACACGGACGACGCGCCCGGCGTCCACCATGGTACTGAGCTGGGCGGACGCCTCGGGGCGGGCCTCCGCGCCTCAGGCGGCCGCGGCCCGGGGCACCTCGCGCCCGTCGCCCGCCGGGGCGGCCGTGGCGGGCTTCGGCAGCACGGAGTCGCGCCACTCGCCGGGGGACATCCCGTAGGCGGCCCGGAACACGCGGCTGAAGTGGGTGGCGTTGGTGAATCCCCACCGGCGGGCCACGGCCGCGACGGTCCGGTCCGCCGCGTCCCGGCGGGCCAGCTCGCGCCGGCACTCCTGCAGCCGGCGGCGCTGCGTCCACCGCCCGACGGTGGTGCCCTCGGCCTGGAAGAGCCGGTGCAGGTACCGCACGGAGATCTGGTGGGCGGCGGCGATGGCCTCCGGGGACAGTTCCGGGTCGGTGAGGTGCCGGTCGATGTGGGCCCTGATGCGCGGCAGCCACGCCTGGGCCGCCGTCGGCTCGGCGGCCGCCGCCCCGGCCCGTCGGTCCTCGATCAGGACGGTCAGCAGGTCGACGACGCTGCGGGCCAGTGCCTCGCCGGTGTCCGGCGGGCAGGCCGCGGCCGTGTCCGCGAGCCGGGCCAGCAGGGGCGGCAGCAGCGAGCCGAGCGGGGTGTCCGCGCCGACGGGGGTCGCCGTGAGCCGCCGCAGGTCGGTCTCCCGCAGGCCCGCGAGCTGTCGCGGCAGGACGAGGGACGCCGTACGGGACGGCTGGTGGAACGTGATCCGGCTCGGGCGCGCGGAGTCGCAGAGGACGATCCCGCCGGGACGCAGCCGGGTCTCGCGGCCGTCCTGCTCCACGTCGGCGACACCGTCGAGCAGGAGCAGGACGACCAGGCACCGGTCGTCGCCCTGGGCGATCAGCCGTGCGGTCCACGGTGCCGGTGTGGGGTGGCCGCCGGCCGTGACGACCCGCAGAGGACCCAGCCGGGCCGTGGTGGGGCCGGTGCCCGACGGCCGCCCGAGGGGTTGGGGTGTGAGTGGATCCGGCAGCATGTTCTCCGCCCTGTTCGGTCAGTGTGTGCGGTACACAGCGTGCCGAGGGGGGCGGGTCCGGCGCATCGCGTGAATCCGCTGGATCGCGCGTTTCCGCAGGCCGGGGCGGTACGCGCCGCGCCGGGGGCGCCGGGTGTCAGCGGCGGGCGAGGGGGTCCAGGGCCAGCGTGGCGAAGGTCGCCAGCCAGTGGTCGGTGGTGAAGTCGCCGCGTTCCACGGCCGGCAGGCCCGCCGCGAGGTGTGCCTCGGCCGCCGCCTCCAGACGGCCGCGGGCGGGGCCGTCTGGCAGGGCCCCGGCGAGCGAGCGCAGCGCGGCCGCCCTGCTGAGGGTCAGGCCGAGCAGGTGGCCGATCTGCGGGTCGGCGTGGTCGGAGACCACCGGGACGTCCAGCAGCGCGCAGGGAGCGCCTGAGCCCAGCGCGGGCAGGAAGCCGTCGAGCCACGGGGCGAACTCCTCCCGCGGCAGCACCCTGCGCACCGCGTCGGCCTCGCTGAGGGCCGGGGACAGGAAGTCCTGTCCCGAGGGTTCCCAGTGCGCGGGCGCGTCGTGGTCGTCGGCGAACCAGGACAGCAGGCGTTCCCGTACGGCCCGGTCGGTCGTGGCCGACAGCTCCCCCGAGTCGAGTGCGAGGCCGAGCGCGAAGGCGCTGTTGGGGTGGTTGCCGTGGCGTACGGGGTACGTCGCCTTCGGCAGCCAGTCGGCCAGCAGCCGGTCGACGGCGGTGACGGCCGGTTCCAGGGCCCGGGTCCAGCGGTCGCCCTCCGTGCCCCGGTACGCGCGGCACTCGGCGGCGAGGGCGAGCAGCCAGGCCCAGCCGTAGGGCCGCTCGAAGGAGGGGTGGTCGCGCAGGTAGGCGGCCTCGGCGGTGAGGTTGCCGGGGGTGAGGTGCCGGTCGAGTACGTCGACGGCGGGTCCGGTGTCCGGCAGTGCGGGCGTGCCGCCGTGGCGGCGCAGCAGCCGGACGAGCAGCCAGTGCATGTGCACCGAGGAGTGCCAGTCGTAGGCGCCGTAGAAGGCCGGGTGCAGGGTCCGGGGCTCGACGCGCTCGTCGGCGGAGAGGGTCAGGTGGGCCGGGAAGTTGGGGTACTCCCGGGTGATGTTTGCGAGAGCGAGCCGCGCGAAGGGTGCGGCGTGGGTGCTGAGCGGCATCAGTGGGTGGCTCCCTCGGTCACTTTGAGGTCGTTGTCGGCCGGCGTGCGGGCGGCGGTGGCCAGCAGGGCGCGCAGGCCGTGGGCGACGGTGGCGGGCGGCAGGGACGGCGCCTGGCCGTCGGTGACCTGTTCCGGGGCCCAGGGGACGTGCACGAATCCGCCCCGGACGTGCGGGAACTCGGTGGCGATGAGGTGGCCGAGCCCGTAGGCGACGTGGTTGCACACGAAGGTGCCGGCGGTGTTGGACAGGGCGGCGGGGACTCCGGCCTCGCGCATCGCGGCGACGCACGCCTTGACGGGGAGGGTGGAGAGGTAGGCGGCGGGGCCGTCCGGGACCACCGGTTCGTCGATGGGCTGCCGGCCCGCGTTGTCGGGGATGCGCGCGTCGTCGACGTTGATGCCGACGCGCTCGACGGTGACGCCGGGGCGTCCGCCCGCCTGCCCCAGGCAGAGCACCAGGTCGGGCCCGGTCGCGCGGACGGCGTCGCGCAGGGCGTCGAGGGACTCGCCGAACACGCAGGGCAGTTCGGCGGCGGTGACCGAGAGTCCGGCGGGCGGTTCGGCGGCCACCAGGGACGCCGCCTGCCAGGAGGGGTTCACGCGCTCGCCGCCGAAGGGGGCGAAGCCGGTGATGAGGACGCGGGTCAAGGCACTTCCTTACGGTGGCGGGGCGGGCGGCTCAGAAGGCGAAGACCGCCATGATCACGGTGCAGCAGACGAGGAGCGCGAGCCCCGTGGGCAGCTGGGCCTTGATCGGTCCGTACTGGTCCTTCAGTTCGAGCAGGGTGGCCGGGACGATGTTGAAGTTGGCGGCCATCGGCGTGCAGAGCGTGCCGGCGAAGCCGGCCAGCATGCCGATCGCGAGGACGGCGGGTTCGTTGCCGTGCATCTGCTGGATGAGCACCGGCCAGCCGATCGCCGCGGTCATCACGGGGAAGGCGGCGAAGGCGTTGCCCATGATGACGGTGAACAGGAACATGCCGACGCAGTACGCGATCACCGCGAGGTACTTGGAGTCGTCCGGCAGGACCTTGTTCACGATGTCGCCGACCTGGTCGCCGACTCCCGCGGCGGCGAAGATCGAGCCGAGCACGGCCAGCAGCTGGGGCAGCAGCAGGGCCGAGCCCATGGCCTCCAGCATGGAGCGGCCGGAGTGGATCGGCACCGAGACCTTCTTCTCACCGGTGACGATCATGCCGACGACCAGTGCGGCGATACACCCGAGGCCGAGGCCGAGGAGGGTGGCCTTGCCCGTCTCGAAGAGGCCGGACTCGTCCAGCACGGAGGCGCAGACGATGGCGACGAGCGGGATCGTCAGGGCGGGGATGAAGATCTTGCTGCCGAGCCGGGCGGCGGAGGCCTCGCGCTGTGCGTCGGTGGTGGTGACCGGGACGCCCTTGCCGAGGAAGTTGAACCCGGCGAGCACGATCAGGGCGAGGACCGCGACGCCGAGCGGTTCGGCGGGCAGGGTCCAGCCGCCGTTGTCGGCGGTGGCGTTGGCGACGCCGGTGCCGTAGGGGAAGGTGAGTCCGAGCAGGCCCCAGAAGGCGGCGGACGTCCACCGCTTGGGGTTGCTGCGGTCGGTGGCCATCTGCACGGCCATGACGACGAAGACGAGGCCTATCAGCCAGTACAGCCATTCGACCTTGATCACTTCTCGGCCCCCTCGGGTAGCGGCAGGTCGTGTTCGGCCGCGGCGAGCGCCATCTCGCGCTCCAGCTGCCGGTCCATGAGCAGCAGGCGTGCGCCGTGGATGAGGAAGGCGCAGACGGCGAGCGGGATCGCCCACAGGGCCAGCTGGGTCGGTTCGATGTCCTGGTGGTAGGTGGAGTTCACGAAGCCGGTGATCAGCAGGATGGAGCCGATCGCGATGAAGCAGTCCTCACCGAAGAAGACGCCCACGGTGTCGGCCGACGCGGAGTAGGAGCGCACCTTCTCCCGCAGGCGGTCGGGCAGCTTCGCCCCGGTCGTGCGCTCGGCGGCGGCCTCGGCCATGGGGGCCACGAGCGGTCGCACGGTCTGCGCCGGGCCGCCGATGCTGTTCAGGCCGAAGGCCGCGGTGACCTGCCGGACCAGCAGGTAGACGGTGAGGAACCGGCCGGCGCTGAGCCTGCCCAGGCGGCCGATGAGACGGCGTGCCTGTTCGCGCAGGCCGTAGCGCTCGAGCAGCCCGATCACGGGGAGCACGATGGCGTAGACGGTGACCGAGCGGCTGTCGGCGAAGGACCGGCCGAAGGCCGCGAGGACCTCCTGCGGGTTCATCTTGCCGAGCAGTCCGGTGGCGATGCCGGCGACGCCCACCACGAGGACGGGGTTGCGGCGCGTGACGAATCCGAGGATCACCACGACCACACCGAGGAGAACGATCATTCGGTGGCCTTCTTCAGGCATTGGGGGCGGGACACGGGCCCGGGATGTCGGAGCCGGCGCTGAGCTCGGACCATAACCCCGGATACGTGGCGGATGCACGGACACTAGACGATCGTTCAACGATCTAACAAGAGGTGACTTTCACATGCGGACGGCCGCCGCACACTTCACTCGCCCCTTGTCGAATCGTTCAACAATCCATTACGTTGCGACGGTGATCGACCTCAACGCAGACCTCGGTGAAGGCTTCGGCCGATGGACCCTCACCGACGACGACGCCCTGCTCTCCGTCGTCACCAGCGCCAACGTCGCCTGCGGTTTCCACGCCGGTGACCCGGCGGTCATGCGGCGCGTCTGCGCCCTCGCCGCCGAGCGCGGGGTGCGTATCGGCGCCCAGGTGTCCTACCGCGACCTGGCCGGCTTCGGCCGGCGCGCCATGGACGTGCCCGCCACCGAACTCGCGGCCGAGGTCGCCTACCAGATCGGGGCGCTCCGGGTCTTCGCGGAGGCGGCCGGAGCGCAGGTGGCCTATGTGAAGCCGCACGGCGCCCTCTACAACCGCACGGTCCACGACAGCGAGCAGGCCGCCGCCGTCGTGGCGGGGGTGCGCCTCGCGGGCGGTGACCTGCCCCTCCTCGGCCTCCCGGGGTCGCGCCTGCTCGCCGCCGCGGAGGACGCCGGCCTCACCGGCGTGGCCGAGGCCTTCGCGGACCGCGCCTACACCCCGGAGGGCACCCTCGTCCCGCGCCGCGAGGCGGACTCGGTGGTGACGGACGGGGACGCGGTGGTGCGGCGGGCGCTGGCGTTCGCCGTGGACGGTGCGGTCGAGGCGGTGGACGGCTCCACCGTCGCGGTCGCCGCCCGGTCCCTGTGCGTGCACGGCGACACCCCCGGCGCGGCCGGGATCGCGGCGCGGGTGCGCGAGGCGCTGGAGGCGGCCGGGGTCGGGGTCGGGGCGTTCGCATGATCCGGGACGCGCCGCTCGTCTGCCGCCCCGCCGGGCGGCACGCGCTCCTCGTGGAACTGCCCGACGCCGAGCGCACCGCCGCCTTCCACGCCGAGCTGCTGCGGCAGCGCGCGGAGGGGGCCCTGCCGCCGGTGGAGGAGATCGTGCCGGGCGCACGGACGGTGCTGCTGGACGGGGTGCGGGACCCCGAGGCGCTGGCCCGCCGGGTCGCCGCCTGGGACATCCCGGCGGGCGCCGCCGACGACGGGGCCGTCGTGGAGATCGCCGTCAGCTACGACGGACCCGACCTGCCCGACGTGGCCGCCCTGTGGGGAGTCGGCCCGCACGAGGTGGCGGCCCTGCATTCCGCCCTGACGTACCGCGTCGCGTTCTGCGGTTTCGCGCCGGGCTTCGGCTACCTCACCGGCCTGCCCCAGGAACTGCACGTGCCGCGCCGCGACACCCCGCGGACCCGGGTCCCGGCCGGAGCGGTCGCGCTCGCCGGCCCCTACAGCGCGGTCTACCCGCGCTCCACCCCCGGCGGCTGGCAGCTGATCGGCACCATGCCGGCCCCGCACCGCCTGTGGGATTCCGGGAGGGACCGGGCGGCACTCCTCACCCCGGGCACGCGGGTGCGTTTCGTCGCGGCGGAGGGTGCGGTATGACCGCCCGGCTCACGGCCGTGCGCGCCGGTGCGCTCACCACGGTGCAGGACGCGGGCCGGCGCGGCCACGCCCATCTGGGCGTTCCCCGCTCCGGCGCGCTGGACGCGCACGCGGCACGGCTCGCCAACCGGCTGGCCGGCAACGACCCCGACGCCGCCCTCCTGGAGACCACCCTGACGGGCTGCGCCCTGCGGCCCGACCGTGCCGTCACCGTCGTGGTCGGCGGTGCGCCCTGCCCGGTGACGGTGGACCGGCGGCCGGCCGCCTGGGGCGCGCCGGTGCGGGTACCGGCGGGCGCCGTGCTGGACGTGGGGGCGGTGACCGCGGGCGTGCGCTCGTACGTGGCCGTCGCCGGCGGCATCGCCGTGGAGCCGGTCCTCGGCAGCCGCTCCACCGACCTGCTCTCCGGGCTCGGTCCGGCGCCCCTGCGCGACGGGGACGTCCTCCCGGTGGGCGTGCCCGCGCGGCAGGCGCCGCCCGTCGCCGCCCCCTGGCCGGGCCCGCCCGCCGAACTGCTCCTCCCGGTGCGTTTCGGCCCCCGCGCCGACTGGTTCACCCCGGCCGCGCTGCGCACGTTCACCGCGGCGACGTTCCGCGTCTCCCCGCACAGCAACCGCATCGGGCTGCGCACCGAGGGCCCGGCGCTGCACCGGGCGTCGACGGGTGAACTGCCCAGCGAGGGCATGGTCCTGGGCGCGGTCCAGGTCCCGCCGGACGGACGTCCCGTGGTCTTCCTGCACGACCATCCGACGACGGGCGGCTACCCGGTGATCGCCGTCGTCGACGAGTCCGCCCTCGCCGCGGCGGCCCAGGCGGCGGTCGGGACACCGGTGCGCTTCACGCCCGGCTGACGCGCGGGGAGCCCACGGGGAGCCCCGGCGGACGCCGGGAGGCGCGGGTACGGGGTGTCCCGGATGCCGTGAGGGGCGCGTCACGGTCGCGACGCGCCCCTCACGGCCGGGTCCGGGCGGACCCTGGGTGGCTACGCGTCCTGGGGGCGGCGCGCCGTGACGATCAGGTAGCCCACTTCGGGCATCTCCATGTTCTCCCCCTCCGCGGGCTTCAGCTTGGCGAAGACCTCCGGGTCGACCTTGGCGGCCAGTTCGGCCATGTTCTCGGCGAGCGCCTCGCCGAGCCGCCGGACCGACTGCCGGGTGGTGTTCTCACTGACGTCGACGATCTCGGCACAGCGCAGCCCCGCCTCGCGCAGCATGGTCGGGTACGCCTCGAACGACGCCGGCGACTGCGTGAGGTAGCGCTTGAGGATGCCCTCGATCACCGGTCGGCGTTCCGCCGAGATGGTCTCCCGCTCGTAGTTGTCCGTGAGCGCGAGCCGGCCGCCCGGCCGCAGCACCCGGGCCGCTTCCTTGAGCGCGGCCGCCCGGTCGGGCATCTGCATGACGGATTCCAGCATCCACACCGCGTCGAACGAGGCGTCGTCGAACGGCAGGTTCATAGCGTCGCCGTGCTGGAAGCTGACCTTGCCGCTCAGACCGGCCTCCTCGGCCAGCAGGTTGGCCTTGTCCACCTGCTTGCGGCTGACGCTGACACCGACCACCTCGACACCGGTGACCTGGGCCAGCCGCAGCGCCGGCCCACCGAGGCCGCAGCCGATGTCCAGCACCCGGGCGCCGGGGCGGACCTGCAGCCGCTCGATCATCATGTCCGTCAGACGGTTGGCGGCCTCCTCCAGTCCGGTGGAGTCCTCCTGGCTGTCCCAGAAACCGACGTGGATGTTCGGGCCGTACAGCGAGGCGTCGAACGCCCCCATCAGCTTGTCGTAGAACTGGCCGACCTGCTCACCGACGGGGGTGAAGTTCGAGGATGTCACTTTCTCTCCTTCGGATATCTGTCATCTGTGTTCCACGGAGGCGGAAGGAGCGTGCCGGGCGCGAAGGCACGCACGTCCTTCCGGCTTCCGTCTTTTCTCGCGACGAGCGATCCGGGGCACGGCGGGATGCCGTGCGCTCACATCACACGTTCTCCGCAAGCCAGTCGAGGACGGACGCGGCAGTGGCGCCCGCGTGGTCCTCCATCATCGTGAAGTGGTCGCCGGGCACGTCGGTCACGGTGACGCGGGGGCCCCATGCCGACTCCTCGTCGGTGGTCTGCTGCGACCCGGTGAACGTCTCCTCTGCCTTCACGGCCAGGATCGGCACGCCGACCGGGGCCGGGCCCCAGTTCGAGAAGAGCCGCAGGTAGCCGCCCATGGCGGTCAGTCGGCCCTCGTCCACCACACCGAACATCTTCTCGCGGTCGAACATCTTGCCGGACAGGTTGGTCTGGATCCACGGCAGCGCCTCGCTGCGCGGCAGATAGGTGTCCAGCATGACGACCGCCGACGGCGCGTTCCCGTCCTCCTCCAGCAGCCGCGCGACGGCCTGGGCGATCCATCCGCCCGACGAGCGGCCGACGAGCACGAACGGCTCCTGTCCGGCGGCCCGCAGCGCCGCCTCGGCCTGCATCTCCACCACCGCGTCGACGCTTGCCGGCAGCAACTCGTCCCGGCCGAAACCGGGTTCGGGCAGCACGGTGACGTCACGGCGGCCCCGGAACCCCGCGGCGAACCGGGCGTACTCACGGGCTCCGGAGATCGCCACGAGGGACGGGAAGCACACCAGCCCCGGCGCGGTGCTGCCCTTCGACAGGCGGACCGGCTTGGGCCGGTCCGTCAGCTCGGCGGCCGTACGGAACGACGGGCGCAGCCGGGCCGCCGCCATCAGCAGCTGGGTGCCCGCCACGTACTCGCCGTCGGCGCACGCCTGCCGGTAGAGCGCCTCGATCGTCGAGCCGCCCGCTCCCCCGCCACCGACCGCGGGTGCCGTCGGCCGTGCGGTGTCGCCGGTCCCGGCGGGCGTCTCCGGTTCGGGAGCGGCGCCCGGCCGCAGCCGGCCGCGCAGGTACGCGGCGAGCGCGGCCGGCGTGGTGTGGTCGAACAGGAGCGTCGCGGGCAGGACGAGACCGGTGACGTGGTTGAGCCGGTTGCGGATCTCCACCGCGGTGAGCGAGGTGATGCCCACCTCCAGGAAGGCGTGGTCGTCCTCGATCACGTCCGCGGAGTCGTGGCCGAGCACGGTCGCGGTGTGTTCCCGCACCAACTCGGTCAGGGCCCGCAGTTGTCCGGCGGGCGTCAGCCCGGCCAGCCGCTGTCCGAGCGGCGCCTGCCCCGGCTCGCCCCGCTCGGGACCGGAGGCCCGGTCGGCCGCCCGGCGAGCCGGAACCCGCACGAGTCCCCGCAGCAGGGCGGGTGTCCCGATCGAGGACGCCTGCGCCTGGAGGGCGGTGACGTCCAGGCGCACCGGCACCAGGAGCGGGTCGGTGCCCGTGGCCGCCTGCGCCACGGCCAGGTCGAAGAGGGCGAGCCCTTCGGCCGAGGAGAACGCGGCCACGCCGGAGCGGTTCAGTCGCTGCACGTCGTCATCGCCCATGTGCCCGGTCATGGCGCTGCGTTCGGCCCACAGGCCCCACGCCAGGGAGGCCGCGGCCAGACCCTCGGCCCTGCGGTGCTGGGCCAGGGCGTCGAGGAACGCGTTGGCCGCCGCGTAGTTGGCCTGCCCCGCCGCGCCGAACACGCCGGCCGCCGAGGAGAACAGCACGAACGCCGTCAACGGCAGGTCACGGGTCAGCTCGTGCAGGTTGACGGCCGCGTCGGTCTTGGGACGCAGTACGGCGTCCACCCGCTCCGGCGTGAGCGATCCGAGGAGGGCGTCGTCCAGAGCGCCGGCGGCGTGCACCAGGCCGGTCAGCGGATGCTCGTCGGGCACGCTCGCCAGCAGCTCCGCCAGTGCCGCACGGTCGGCCACGTCACAGGCCGCCAGCCGCACCGACGCGCCCAGGGCGGTCAGTTCGTCCGCCAGTTCGGCGGCACCGTCGGCCGCCCGGCCGCGCCGGCTGGTCAGCAGCAGATGGCGTACGCCGTGCTCCGCGACCAGGTGCCGGGCCACGAGGGACCCGAGGACACCGGTGGCTCCGGTGATCAGCACGGTCCCTCGCGGGTCCCACACCGGGGAGGCGGCCGTGCCCTCGTCCGCCGTGTCCGGCGCGGCGGTCGGCGCCGTCGGCACCCGGGCGAGCCGCGCGGCGAGCGCCCGTCCGGCCCGCACCGCCAGCTGCGGCTCGTCGCCGCTCAGCACCTGCGGCAGCACCGTGAGCGAGGCGTCCTCGTCGTCCAGGTCCAGCAGGACGAACCGCTCGGGATTCTCCGACTGGGCCGCCCGCACCAGGCCCCACACCGCCGCGCCGGCCGGGTCCCCGACCCGTTCTCCGGCGCGGACGGCGATCGCCCTCCGGGTCACGAACACCAGGCGGGAGCCGGTGAAACGCTCGTCGCTCTGCCACTGCTGCGCCAGCGCCAGCGCCCGGTGCGTCACCGCGCGCACACCGTCGGCGGAGAGGGCGCGCCGCGCTCCGGAACCCGCACCGGGAACGGCGTCCGGGCCGGGGCCGGCGTCCGGCTGGGGACCGAACGGCACGAACACCAGGTCCGGGACACCGCCGCCCGCCGTGACGGACTCCGCGAGGGCGGACAGGTCCGTGAACAGCTCCGCGCCCGCGCCCGCCGCACCGGCCGACTTCAGGGCCGTCGGCAGCGACGTGGTGTCGTCGCCCAGCACTGCCCACCTGCGACGAGTGCCGGGTCCTTCGGCGACCGCCGCGGGGGTCCAGTCCATGCGGAAGAGCGACTCGTGGGACGTCCCGTGCTCCCGGCTGAGCTGCTCCCGGGAGATCGCCCGGGTGACGAGCGAGTCCACCGACAGTACCCGGCTGCCCGAGGCGTCGAGCGCGGTCACCGACACCGCGTCCGTTCCCGCCGGGGCCAGCCGCACGCGAAGCGCGGCCGCGCCCGTGGCGTGCAGCGACACGCCGTTCCAGGAGAAGGGGAGGCGGACGCGTCCGGTGTCCCCGTCCGGGGTGACCGCACCGGGCAGCCGCACGAATCCGCCGAACGCCATCGCGTGCAGCGCCGCGTCGAGCAGGGCCGGGTGCATGCCCAGGTGCCGGGCCTCGGGCCACTGCTCCTCGGGCAGCCGGACCTCTGCGAACACCTCTTCACCTCGGCGCCATACGGCCCGCAGCCCCTGGAACGAAGGCCCGTATCCGAAGCCGTTTCGCGCGAACCTCTCGTAGAGGCCCTCCACGTCGACCGCTTCCGCGTCGGCCGGCGGCCACGACTCACCGTTGCCGTCGCCGGCGTCGGCTCGCGCCGTGCTTCCGCCGTCGTCGGCGAGGGTGCCGAGGGCGTGCCGCGTCCAGGAGTCGCCGTCCGTCTGCGAGTAGACGCTCACCGATCGCCGCCCGGACTCGCCGGGGCCGTCGACATGGACCTGCACGGAGACGGCGCCGTCCTGGGGAAGCACCAACGGCGCCTCCAGCGTCAGCTCCTCGACCCGGTCACAGCCGACCGCGTCCCCCGCACGCAACGCCAACTCAACGAACGCCGTCCCAGGCAGCAACGCCACCCCGGCCACCGCATGATCAGCCAGCCACCCGTG
>NZ_JBHXFL010000052.1:0-45381 GCF_042724095.1 Streptomyces sp. NPDC127100 | reverse complement strand
TGTATAAGCCACCGCGGTGCCGGCGACCACCTACCGCCCCCAGCTCCGCGCCGCCGCGCCCGTGCCCGCCCGGCGGCCCCGGGCGGGGCGCCCCCCCCCCCCCGCGGTCCGGCGCACCGCCGGCGCCCGCGAGCGGATCCTCACACACTCCCTGGGACGGCGCGGACCTCCGTGCTCGCCCGCGCTCGGGTGACCTCCAGGTCACCCACCGAGCACCGGCAGCCCCCGTACGCATCCCGCACACACCCGTGTGCGCGTCCCCGGAGAGAACTTCACCATGAGCAAGCGGAACGCCCAGGCGGCGAAGACGGCGGCCCGTGAGCGCCTGCGCGAGGAGCGCGAGCGCCAGGCCAAGCGCGACAAGGTCAAGCGGCAGGTCATCGTGGCCTGCTCCATCGTCGGCGTGCTGGCGATAGCCGGCGGCATCAGCTACGCCGTCGTGCAGAGCAGCAAGCCCACCGGCTGGGAGAAGGCCGCCGAGGCCGAGGTGGTGGCGCCGGCCCACACCTCGGGCAAGGACGGCACCACGATCGTGGCCGGCGACTCCAAGTCCGACAACGTGGTCCACCTCTACGAGGACCCGCGCTGCCCGGCCTGCGCCTCCCTCGAGCAGAACCTTGGCGAGACCATCAACAAGGGCATGAAGGACGGCGACTACAAGCTCTCCTTCACGATCGGCACCTTCCTCGACGGCAACCTCAGCGGAGAGGGCTCCAAGAACGCCCTCAGCGCGCTCGGTGCCGCGCTGAACGTCGGCACGGACGCGTTCATCGACTACAAGACCGCGCTGTACTCCTCCGAGTACCACCCCGCGGAGACGACCGACGACTTCGCCAAGGACGACTACCTGATCAAGGTGGCCGACACGGTCGACGCCCTGAAGAACAACAAGAAGTTCCAGGACGACGTGAAGAAGGGCACCTACGACGCGTGGGCGATGCGCATGAGCAAGTCCTTCGACGACTCCGACGGTGTCCGGTCGACCCCGACCATCAAGATCAACGACAAGGTGATCGAGAACCCGGGCACGGCCGCCGACTGGCAGAAGGCGCTCAAGGACGCGGGCGTCACCAAGTGATCAAGTAGGCGACGAGTGGGCGAACTTTTTCCCGTTCGCCCACTTGGGGCCATACCGATCAGTAACCTGATCGGCCGTGACCAGTCGACACAGATCGTCCGTAGAGACCCTCCCGTCGTCCGCCGGGCGCTCCGCCTCCCGCGCCCCCAGCCGCCGTGCGGTCGTCAAGGCCGCGGCCGCCGGAGCCGTCCTCGCGGCGCCGCTCGCCGCGGCGCTGCCCGCCGGCGCCGCCGATGCCGCCCCGGCCTTCCTGCACGGCGTCGCCTCCGGCGATCCGCTGCCCGACGGCGTCCTGCTGTGGACCCGGGTGACGCCGACCCCCGAGGCCGTGCCCGGTTCGGGCGCCGGCCCGGACACCGAGGTGAGCTGGGCCGTCGCCACCGACAAGGCGTTCACGAACATCGTCGCCAAGGGGTCCGTCACCGCGACCGCGGCCTCGGACCACACGGTCAAGGCGGACATCCGCGGCCTCGCCCCCGCCACGGACTACTGGTACCGCTTCTCCGCCGGCCCCACCGACTCCCCCGTCGCCCGCACCCGCACCGCCCCCGCGGCCGACGCGGCCGTCACCGGCCTGCGCTTCGGCGTCGTGTCCTGCGCCAACTGGGAAGCCGGCCACTTCTCCGCGTACCGCCATCTCGCGGCGCGCGGAGACCTCGACGCCTGGCTGCACCTGGGCGACTACATCTACGAGTACGGCACCGGCGAGTACGGCACCCGCGACACCGTCGTACGGCAGCACGCGCCCACCCACGAGATCGTCACCCTCGCCGACTACCGCGTCCGGCACGCCCGCTACAAGACCGACCCCGACCTGCGGGCGCTGCACGCCGCCGCCCCGGTCGTGGCCATCTGGGACGACCACGAGTTCGCCAACGACACCTGGTCGGGCGGCGCCGAGAACCACACCGAGGGCGCCGAGGGCAGCTGGACGGCACGTCAGGCCGCCGCGAAGCAGGCGTACTTCGAGTGGATGCCGGTCCGCCCGGCGATCGCCGGCACCACCTACCGCCGGCTGCGCTTCGGCAGGCTCGTCGACCTCTCGCTCCTGGACCTGCGCTCGTTCCGCTCGCAGCAGACCGCCATCGGCAACGGCGACGTCGACGACCCGGACCGCACCCTCACCGGCCGCGCCCAGCTCGACTGGCTCAAGGCCGGCCTGAAGTCCTCCGACGCCGCCTGGCGCCTGGTCGGCAACCCGGTGATGATGTCGCCGTTCGCGATCGGCGCGCTCCCCGCCGAGCTGCTGAAGCCGCTCGCCGAACTCCTCGGCCTGCCGAAGGAGGGGCTCGCCCTCAACACCGACCAGTGGGACGGCTACACCGACGACCGCCGCGAACTGCTGGCCCACCTGCGCGCCAACGCGATCCGCAACACCGTGTTCCTGACCGGCGACATCCACATGGCCTGGGCCAACGACGTGCCCCACAACGCCGGCACCTACCCGCTGTCCGACTCGGCGGCGACGGAGTTCGTCGTCACCTCGGTGACCTCCGACAACCTGGACGACATCCTCAAGGTCCCCGAGGGCACCGTGTCCGCGGTCGCCGCGCCGGTCATCCGGGCGGCCAACCGGCACGTCCACTGGGTCGACACCGACCGGCACGGCTACGGCGTGCTGGACGTCACCGCCGAGCGCGCCCAGATGGACTACTACGTCGTCTCCGACCGCACCGACCCGCAGGCGGGCTCGAAGTGGGCGCGGTCCTACCGCACGCGCAGCGGCACGCAGCGGATCGAGCGGGCCTACTCCCCCGTCTGAGGGGCGTCCTCCCGCCGGAGCGAGTCCAGGAAACCGAGCGCCACCCGCCAGGTGGCCTCGGCCGCCTCCTCGTCGTAGTCCGGCAGCCCGGGGTCGGTGTAGAGGTGACCGGCCCCGGCGTACCGGTAGACCTCGACGTCGGCGCCGGCCCGGCCCATCTGGAGGTACCAGGCGCTGAGCCAGTCATCCGTCTCGAAGGGGTCCGGCTCGGCGACGTGCAGCTGCACCGGAAGGTCGTCCACCGAGGCGTTGGCGGCGATGTCCGAGGTGCCGTGCAGGAGCAGCAGCCCGCGCGCCCGGTGGTCGCCGAGGGCGAGGGTCTGGGCGATGGAGGCGCCGAGCGAGAACCCGGCGTACACCAGCCCGCGCTCGGAGTAGGGCGCGGCGGCCAGCACGGCCCGCTTCAGCAGCTCCTCCCTGCCGACCCGCTCCTGGTACTCCATGCCCTCCTCGACCGTGTCGAACGTCCGCCCCTCGAAGAGGTCCGGGGTCCATACCCGGTGCCCGGCGTCGCGCAGCCGGTCGGCCGCCTGCCGCACCGCGGGCCTCGGGCCGTGGGTCGAGTGAAAGAGCACGATGTCCATGAGGCCATGGTGCCAGCCGGGCGGGACGGCCCGGCGGGCGGAGGCACCCGGCGCGGGACACAAGTCACAGGTTCATGCCCGGGCGGGCCGGTTACGTTCGAGGGATGGAGACCATACTCCGCCCACTGATCGTGGTCGGCGGCTCCGTCCTGCTGACGCTGGTCATCGGATGGGCCACCGACCTGCTGCTGCGCAAGGCCGACGGACGGCACCCGGAGACGCCCCTGTGGGGGCTGCTGCGCCGTGCCCGCATCCCGTACCAGGTCGTGCTGTGCGCGGCGCTGCTGAGAGGGACGTACGTCGAGGCGCAGGTGTTCCCGGAGCACCGGGTGGGGGTCGGCCGGACGCTGACGCTGGTGCTGATCGGCTCGGCGGCCTGGCTGGTGATCCGGATCGCCGCGGCCGTCGTCGAGACGTCGTACTCCCGCTACGCCCATGCCCACGCCCAGCGCGACCCGGCCCGGGTGCGGCGGGTGCGCACCCAGGTGTCGCTCATCATGCGGGTCGTCTCCGCGGTCGTCGGTGTCGTCGCCGTCTCGTCGATGCTGCTGACGTTCCCGGCGATGCGCACGGCGGGCACCTCGCTGCTGGCCTCCGCCGGTGTCCTCGGCATCGTGGCCGGCATCGCCGCGCAGTCCACGCTGGGCAACCTGTTCGCGGGGCTCCAGATCGCCTTCGGCGACATGGTGCGCCTGGGCGACACGGTCGTGGTGAACGGCGAGTGGGGCACCGTCGAGGAGATCACGCTGACCTTCCTGACCGTGCGCACCTGGGACGAGCGCCGGATCACGATGCCGGTGTCGTACTTCACCTCCAAGCCGTTCGAGAACTGGTCCCGGGGCACCCCCCAGATGACCGGCGTCGTCTACTGGCACCTCGACCACACGGCCCCGCTGGACGCGATGCGCGAACGGCTGCGGGACATCCTGCGCGGCTGCCCGGCGTGGGACGGACGGGCCTACAACCTGACCGTCACCGACACCACCCCGAACACCATGCAGGTCCGTGCCCTGGTCACGGCCAAGGACGCGGACGACATCTGGACGGTACGGGTCGAGGTGCGCGAGCGGATGATCCGGTGGCTGGCCGACGAGCACCCGTACGCCCTGCCCCGCGTCAACACGGCGGACGCGGACCGGATCCCCGGCCGCGACGGCTTCCCCCGCGCCCGGCAGGCGCCGGACGGGGAGCCCCGCCGCTTCCCGCACCAGTCGCGCAAGTCCCTGTGACCCGGGGCGTGCCCTACGGCGCGCTCAGCGCAGGCTGCGCACGTCCAGGTGGCGCAGCACCCGGTCGACGATCTCCGGGTCGGCTCCCGGTTCGCTGCGTGCCGCCAGCACCTCGTGGCGCGCGGCGCTGAGCATCTCGCCCTGGATCCGGCGGATCCGCTTCAGCCGGCGGGCCCGCTGGAGCTGCGCCTCGCGCCGCTCCTCGTCCCCGATGTCCGGGCTGATCCGGATGCCGATGTCGAAGGCGCGGCGCAGCATCTGCTCGGACAGCTCCTCCGGGAGGTCCTCGACCGCCTCGATCTCCCTGAGCCGCTGCTTCGCCGCCTTCGCCGCGCGCACGGCGAGCGCCTTCTCGTACTCCTTCTCGCGCTCGGTGTCCGAGCGCACCCCCAGCCGGTTGACCAGCCACGGCAGCGTGAGGCCCTGGAGCAGCAGCGTCACCATGATCACCCCGAAGGCGATGAAGACGATCTCCTCCCGCTTCGGGAAGGGGGACCCTGCGTCCGTCTCCAGCGGGATCGCCAGCGCCAGCGCCACCGAGGCGACACCGCGCATCCCGGACCACCACATGACGACGGTCTCCCGCCAGCTCGTCGGGATGTCCTCGTCGTGGTCGCGGCGGGCGTGCAGCCGCTGGGTCAGCCAGGTGGCCGGCAGCAGCCACGCCAGCCGGACGAGGATCACCACCGCGGTGACCGCGCCCGCCCAGCCCAGCAGCTCGGGCCACCGCCCGGAGGCGGTGCGGACGGCGTTGTGCAGCTCCAGCCCGATCAGCCCGAAGGCCACTCCCGTGACGAGGGTGTCGACGACGTCCCAGACCGTGTGCCCGGTGAGCCGGGTCATCACGTCGTCGGCGCCGACCGCGTACTCGGCGAGGAACATGGCGGTGGTCAGTACGGCGAGGACCCCGGAGCCGTGGAGCTCCTCGGCCAGCACGTACGACACGTACGGCACCAGCAGGGTCAGCCCGATCTGCAGGGTCGGGTCCCCCAGCAGGTCCAGCAGCCGGTTGGCGCCCCAGCCCAGCGCGAGGCCCACCGCGACGGCGACGACGGCGGACAGCACCAGGTCGAACCCGGCCTTCCAGGGCGAGAAGGAGCCGCTGACGGCCGCGGCGATGGCCACGTGGTAGAGGACGATGGCCGCCACGTCGTTGAAGAGTCCCTCGCCCTCCAGGATGGACACCAGGCGGCGCGGCAGCCCGAGCTGGCCCGCGACGGCGGTCGCCGCGACGGGGTCGGGCGGCGCCACCAGCGCCCCGAGCGCGAAGGCGGCGGCGATCGGCAGTCCCGGCACGATCGCGTGGGCGACGGTGGCCACGCAGGTCATGGTGACGAACACCAGCGCGACGGCCAGCAGGAAGATCGGGCGTTTGTTGGCCGCGAACTGCCGCCAGGAGGTGCGCCGCACGGCCGCGTACAGCAGCGGCGGCAGCAGCGCGGGCAGGATGAGCTCGGGCGGGATGTCGACGTTGGGCACGAAGTCGAGCAGTGCCAGCACGATGCCGAGGAGCGTCATCAGCACGGGCGCCGGGAGCCCCAGCCGGTCTCCGGCCGGGACGCTCAGCAGGGCCCCCAGCAGCAGCACGAACAACAGGGCCAACTGATCCACGGTCACCGCTCCGGTGGGTCTCGGCGTTCACACGGCGGGTCCCCAGCCTGCCATGTGACCGGCCCCACCAGCCGCTGCGGCTCGGCTCCTACAGGACGCGGCGCATGGCGCGGTGGGGTATCCCCGCGTCGGGGAACTCCGGTCCGTACGCCTGGTACCCCAGTCGCTCGTAGAAACCCAGGGCATGCGTCTGCGCGTGCAGGTCGACCGCGGTGAGTCCACGCGTGCGGGCCGCGTCCTCGACGGCGCGCACCAGCGCGGCCCCGACGCCCAGCCCACGGGCCTCACGGACGACGGCGAGCCGTCCGAGGGAGCCGACGGCCGGGTCCCCGTCGCCGTTCTTCGCCGCGGCGGCCGCGCCGTGCAGCAGCCGCCCGGTGCCGAGCGGCAGACCGTCCTCCCGGACCGCCAGCACGTGCAGGGCGCCGGCGTCGTACGCGTCGTACTCGATGTCCTCCGGGACGTTCTGCTCGGCGACGAAGACCTCCTTGCGCACCGCGAAGCAGGCCTCCCGGTCGGCGGGGTCCTCGGCGACGCGCACCTCGAAGGCCGGGGTGCTCATACGTAGGTCTCCTCGCGGACGCGGTCCAGGGCCTGCTGGAGGTCCTCGGGGTAGTCGCTGGCGTACTCGACCCACTGTCCGTCGCCGGGGTGCTCGAACCCGAGCCGCACGGCGTGCAGCCACTGGCGGGTCAGGCCCAGCCGCTTGGCGAGGGTCGGGTCGGCGCCGTAGGTCAGGTCGCCGACGCAGGGGTGGCGGTGGGCGGCCATGTGGACGCGGATCTGGTGGGTGCGGCCGGTCTCCAGCTTCACGTCGAGCAGGGAGGCGGCGCGGAACGCCTCGATGAGGTCGTAGTGCGTGACGGAGGGCTTGCCCTCGGCGGTGACGGCCCACTTGTAGTCGTGCTGGGGGTGGCGGCCGATGGGGGCGTCGATGGTGCCGCTGGTGGGATCGGGGTGGCCCTGCACGAGCGTGTGGTAGCGCTTGTCGACCGTGCGCTCCTTGAACTGGCGCTTGAGCGAGGTGTAGGCCCGCTCCGACTTCGCCACCACCATCAGGCCGGAGGTGCCGACGTCGAGGCGGTGCACGATGCCCTGCCGCTCGGCGGCGCCGGAGGTGGAGATGCGGTATCCGGCGGCGGCCAGTCCCCCGATGACCGTGGGGCCGGTCCAGCCGGGCGACGGGTGGGCGGCCACGCCCACCGGCTTGACGATCACGACCACGTCCTCGTCGTCGTGCACGATCTCCATGCCCTCGACCGGCTCGGCGACGACCTGCACCGGCGCGGGCGCCTGGGGCATCTCGACCTCGAGCCAGGCGCCGCCGCGGACCCGCTCGGACTTGCCGACCACCGATCCGTCGACCTGCACCTTGCCCGCCGCGGCGAGCTCCGCGGCCTTGGTACGGGAGAAGCCGAACATGCGGGAGATGGCGGCGTCGACGCGCTCGCCCTCCAGGCCGTCGGGCACGGGCAGGGTACGGATCTCGGGAAGCGTGCTCACCCGTCGAGTATGCCGGACGGGCCGGACGGTCCCGCACGCCCGTCCGGCACGGGGCCCTCAGTCGCGGTGGACGGTCCCGTCCGGGTCGAGACCGCGGAAGGAGAGGATCACGATCAGGATGCCGCCGCAGACGATCGCCGAGTCGGCGAGATTGAACACGGCGAAGTGCTTGGGCGCGATGAAGTCGACGACCGCGCCCTCGAAGACGCCGGGCGAGCGGAAGATCCGGTCGGTGAGGTTGCCGAGCGCGCCGCCGAGCAGCAGGCCGAGCGCGATCGCCCACGGCACGCTGTACAGCTTGCGCGCGAGGCGGGCGATCACGACGATCACCGTGGCGGCGATCACGGTGAAGATCACCGTGAAGGCCTCGCCGATGCCGAAGGCCGCGCCCGCGTTGCGGATCGCCGAGAGCCGCAGCCAGTCCCCGAGGACCTCGATGGGCTCGTGGTGCTCCAGCCTGGCGACCACCAGCATCTTGCTGCCCAGGTCGAGGAGGTACGCGAACACGGCGACCGCGAACAGCACGGCGATCCGGCGCCTGCCCCGCGGGGGCTCCGCCGGCCGTGCCTGCTCGGCGTCGGGCCGCTCCTGCCCGTCCCCCGCCGTGTCCGGGGTGTCCGGCGTACCGATGATGCGCTCCGCCTCTGCCACGTGAGTCCCTCAGCCTAGGTACCTGACTGAGCACGAGGGTACGGCACGCCCCGCGTCCCGCACGTGCCCAGGACGCACCGGGCCGCCGGACGCCCCGGCCTCGACGCGGGCGCTCTCCGGCTCAGTACCGGCGCTCCTGCTTCTGCTTGCACTCGACGCACAGGGTGGCCCGCGGGAAGGCCTGCATGCGCGCCTTGCCGATGGGGTTGCCGCAGTTCTCGCACAGGCCGTAGGTGCCCGCGTCGAGGCGTCCGAGGGCACGCTCGGTCTGGAGGAGCATCTCGCGCGCGTTGGCGGCCAGCGCCAGCTCGTGCTCGCGCGTGATGTTCTTGGTGCCGGTGTCCGCCTCGTCGTCGCCGGCGCCGTCCCCGGAGTCCCGCATCAGTCCCTGCAGCGACCGCTCCGACTGGTCGATCTCGGTGCGCAGCCGGTCCGCCTCGGACTGCAGCTCCCCACGCGCCTCCTCGACCTCCGCCGGGGTCCAGGGGTCCTCGCCGGGGCGTACCGCGAGGTCACCGGGGTCCGCGGCGACGCCGCGGGCCTTCGGAACCGCGGACGTGGCCGCCGTGGCCGTGCCAGGAGTCTTCTTCGCAACCACCGTCGTGGCTCCCGTCTGCTCCGCGGCCTCGGCCGCGTCCGCCTTCTTCGCCGTGCTCTTTCCGGCCGTGTCCTTCCCGGCCTGGCTCTTCCTCGCCGAATCCCGCCGCTTCGCCGCGGGCTTCTTCGCGGTGCTCCGGTCGGCGGCGCCCGCCGCCTCGGCGGTCTCCTCCGCCGCGGTCTCCTTCACCGCGGTTTTCTTAGCGGCCGTCATCCTCCTGGCGGCGGTCTTCCTCGCAGCCGTCTCCGACCGGTCTACGGCGGTCTTCTTCGCCACCATGGCCGCGACCCCTTCACATTTAGTGATCTTGCGCGCGAATCGTGCTGGGACGATAAATCGACTCGGGTCCCGCGGCAACGGGGCACGCCGCCCGATTTGCCCGCCCACCGCGCGCGGCGCGGCGAGCATGCATGCGTTGTGCCCAGCTCCCCGCCCGGTAATCGCCGCTCCGGCTCCCGGCCGGGCCCGCCGTGAGCCGGACGCGCGGCCCGGCATTCGGGTCACGCCGGGCCGCGCGGCGCCTTCGCCGCACCCGGCGCGGAAACCGGTCGGCCGCCGTCCGTGCGGCGCCGTACACTGGGCGGAGCGAGAAGCGTGGATGGGGACGAGTAGCGGCGTACGCAGCCCAGAGCGACCCGGGGACGGTGGGAGCCCGGGGGCGAGCGCGGCGTGAAGATCACCCCGGAGCCGCCGGAGGAAAGCCCGACCTCGGGGACGGGCGAGTAGAACCGGCTTCGCGACCCCAATGAGGGGGCTCACCGGCGCACACGACGCACCGGGGGCCAAGGAGGGTGGTACCGCGGGAGCGCGCCGCACACAGCGGCGTACGTAGCCTTACGGCTCTCGTCCCTCCGACGGAAGGCAGTACGTCCGCCGGAGGAAGATCGATGACGCAGTACCGACAGGTGCCCGCCCAGGTCGACCTGCCCGCGCTCGAGCACGCCGTGCTCGACTTCTGGCGCGAGCAGAAGATCTTTGCCAAGAGCCTGGAGCAGTCCGAGGGCCGCCCCGAATGGGTGTTCTACGAGGGCCCGCCCACCGCGAACGGCATGCCGGGCGCCCACCACATCGAGGCGCGCGTCTTCAAGGACGTCTTCCCCCGCTTCCGCACCATGCGCGGCTACCACGTGGCCCGCAAGGCCGGCTGGGACTGCCACGGCCTCCCGGTGGAGCTGGCGGTGGAGAAGGAACTCGGCTTCAACGGCAAGAAGGACATCGAGGCGTACGGAATCGCCGAGTTCAACGCCAAGTGCCGCGAGTCCGTGACCCGGCACACCGATGCCTTCGCCGAGCTGACCACCCGCATGGGCTACTGGGTCGACCTCGACGACGCCTACCGGACCATGGACCCGGAGTACGTCGAGTCGGTCTGGTGGTCGCTGAAGGAGATCTTCGGCAAGGGCCTGCTGGTCCAGGACCACCGCGTCGCCCCCTGGTGCCCGCGCTGCGGCACGGGCCTGTCCGACCACGAGCTGGCGCAGGGCTACGAGACGGTCGTCGACCCGTCCGTGTACGTCCGCTTCCCGCTGACCTCCGGCCCGCTGGCCGGCGAGGCCGCGCTGCTGGTGTGGACGACGACCCCGTGGACCCTGGTGTCCAACACGGCCGTCGCCGCGCACCCCGACGTCACCTACGTCGTCGCCACCGACGGCCAGGAGAAGCTCGTCGTCGCCGAGCCGCTGGTCGGCAAGGCGCTCGGCGAGGGCTGGGAGACCACCGGCCAGACCTTCACCGGTGCCGAGATGGAGCGCTGGACCTACCAGCGCCCCTTCGAGCTCGTCGAGTTCTCCGAGCCGGCGCACTACGTGGTCAACGCCGACTACGTCACCACCGAGGACGGTACGGGTCTGGTCCACCAGTCCCCCGCCTTCGGTGAGGACGACCTCAAGGTCTGCCGCTCCTACGGCCTGCCGGTCGTCAACCCGGTCCGCCCCGACGGCACCTTCGAGGAGGACGTCCCGCTGGTCGGCGGCGTCTTCTTCAAGAAGGCCGACGAGAAGCTCACCGAGGACCTGGACACCCGGGGCCTGCTGTTCCGGCACATCCCCTACGAGCACAGCTACCCTCACTGCTGGCGCTGCCACACCGCGCTGCTCTACTACGCGCAGCCGTCCTGGTACATCCGCACCACGGCGATCAAGGACCGTCTCCTCCAGGAGAACGAGAAGACCAACTGGTTCCCGGACTCGGTCAAGCACGGCCGGTACGGCGACTGGCTGAACAACAACATCGACTGGGCGCTCTCCCGCAACCGCTACTGGGGCACCCCGCTGCCGATCTGGCGCTGCGAGGACGACCACCTCACCGTCGTCGGCTCCCGTGCCGAGCTGAGCGAGCTGACCGGCACGGACCAGTCGGCGCTCGACCCGCACCGCCCGTACATCGACGAGGTCGTCTTCGCCTGCCCGCAGGACGGGTGCGGCAGGACCGCCACGCGCGTGCCGGAGGTCATCGACGCCTGGTACGACTCGGGCTCGATGCCGTTCGCGCAGTGGGGCTACCCGTACAAGAACAAGGAACTCTTCGAGTCCCGGTACCCGGCCCAGTTCATCAGCGAGGCCATCGACCAGACCCGCGGCTGGTTCTACACGCTGATGGCCGTCGGCACCCTGGTCTTCGACAAGTCGTCCTACGAGAACGTGGTCTGCCTCGGCCACATCCTCGCCGAGGACGGCCGCAAGATGTCCAAGCACCTGGGCAACATCCTGCAGCCGATCCCGCTGATGGACCAGCACGGCGCCGACGCCGTCCGCTGGTTCATGGCGGCCGGCGGTTCCCCGTGGGCGGCCCGTCGCGTCGGCCACGGCACGATCCAGGAGGTCGTCCGCAAGACGCTCCTCACCTACTGGAACACCGTCGCCTTCCAGGCCCTCTACGCCCGCACCACCGGCTGGGCGCCGAGCGACGCCGACCCGGCCCCGGCCGAGCGTCCGGTGCTGGACCGCTGGCTGCTGTCCGAGCTGCACGCGCTCACCGACCAGGTGACCCAGGCGCTGGAGAGCTACGACACCCAGCGCGCCGGCAAGCTGCTGTCCGCGTTCGTCGACGACCTGTCCAACTGGTACGTCCGCCGCTCGCGCCGCCGCTTCTGGCAGGGCGACAAGGCCGCGCTGCGCACCCTGCACGAGGTCGTCGAGACCGTCACCAAGCTCATGGCCCCGCTGACCCCGTTCATCACCGAGCGGGTCTGGCAGGACCTGGTCGTGCCGGTCACCCCGGACGCCCCGGAGTCGGTGCATCTGGCGTCCTGGCCGCAGGCGGACCTGACGGCGATCGACCCGGAGCTCTCGAAGCAGATGCTGCTGGTGCGCCGCCTGGTCGAGCTGGGCCGCGCCACCCGCGCGGAGTCGGGCGTCAAGACCCGCCAGCCGCTGCGCCGCGCGCTGATCGCCGCGACGGGCTTCGACGCGCTCTCCCCGGACCTGCACTCGCAGATCACGGAGGAGCTGAACGTCGAGTCCCTCGCCTCGCTGAGCGAGGTCGGCGGCTCCCTGGTCGACACGACGGCCAAGGCCAACTTCCGCGCGCTGGGCAAGCGGTTCGGCAAGCGCGTCCAGGACGTCGCCAAGGCCGTCGCGGCCGCGGACGCCGCCGCGCTGTCCCTCGCCCTGCGCGAGGGCACGGCGTCGGTCGAGGTCGAGGACGAGACGATCACGCTCGCACCCGACGAGGTGATCATCACCGAGACGCCGCGCGAGGGCTGGTCGGTCGCCTCGGACGCGGGCGCGACGGTCGCCCTCGACCTGGAGATCACGGAGGAGCTGCGCCGTGCGGGCCTCGCCCGCGACGCGATCCGCCTGATCCAGGAGGCCCGCAAGAACAGCGGCCTCGACGTCGCCGACCGCATCGCGCTGCGCTGGACGGCCACGGACCCGGCGACCGTCGCCGCCCTGACCGGGCACGCCGGCCTGATCGCCGACGAGGTCCTGGCCACGGACTTCGCACAGGGCGAGGCGGACGACGCCTACGGGGACGCGTTCACGGACGAGGGCCTGTCCCTGACGTTCCGTCTGCGCAAGCAGTAACGCACACGACGAAAGGCCCGGCCCCTCGACCGGAGGGACCGGGCCTTTCGTCATACCGCCACGCGCGCCGCGCCCGGCACCCCGCACAGCACAAGGGCGGGCCCCGGGTCAGAAACCCGGGGCCCGCCCTGAACGCTGCCGAAGGCTACGCCGTACTACCGTTCGTCACCCGTCAGTTGTCGTCCTCGTCGATCAGGAATCCCCTCATCGGCGACGGAGCCTGACCCATCGGCGACGGCCCCTGCGGCCGCACCGGCGCCATCGGCTGGGTCATCGCCGGCGACATCTGCTGCTGACCGCCGTAGGACGGACCCGACTGGCTCGGCCCGCCGCCCATCGGCTGGTTGCCGCCGAAGGACGGGGCGCTCGCGCCGGCCGGAGCCATCGAGGGCGCCGGGGACGGCGGAAGCGAGGCCGTCGCGGGCGTACGCGGCGGGGCGAGCGAGTCGTCCGACTGGGTCTCCAGCTGACGCAGCTGCGACTCCAGGTACGACTTCAGCCGCGTCCGGTACTCGCGCTCGAAGCCGCGCAGGTCCTCGACCTTGCGCTCCAGCGTGGCGCGAGCGGACTCCAGGGAGCCCATCGCGACGCGGTGCTTCTCCTGCGCGTCCCGCTCCAGGGCGTCGGCCTTGGCACGGGCGTCCCGCTCCAGACCCTCGGCACGCGAACGCGCCTCACCGACGATCTTGTTGGCCTCGGAACGCGCCTCGGCGATCGCCTGGTCGGCGGTCTGCTGGGCGAGCGAGAGGACACGGGCGGCGCTGTCGCCGCCGGGACCGCCCTGGCCGGGCATGCCGGGGCCACCGGGGCCCTGCGGACCGCCCATGGGACCGCCCATCGGACCGGGACCCATCTGGCCCTGCATCGGACCCGGGCCCTGGCCCATCGGCCCCGGACCCTGGCCCATCGGACCGGGACCCTGGGGGCCACCCTGACCGCCGGGGCCGGCGGGCAGCTGCGGGGCACCGCTAGGCAGCTGGGGCGGACCACCCATGGGGCCACCCATCTGCTGCTGCGGCGGGCCCGATATGCCGGCGGGCACCGGAGCGCCGGGACCTCGCATGCCCTGCTGCGGCATGCCGCCCTGCTGCGGATGCCCCTGATGCTGCTGCTGGTCCTGCGGCGGTTCCGGAGGCTTGCGCATGTTCTGCTGGTTCTGCGCAGCCGCGCGCGTCGCCGCGGCCAGCTTGGCCCGCAGGTCCTCGTTCTCGCGGAGCAGCCGGGTCAGTTCGGCTTCGACCTCGTCGAGGAAGGCATCGACCTCGTCCTCGTCATAGCCTTCTCGGAGGCGGACGGTCGTGAACTGCTTGTTCCGCACGTCCTCAGGGGTCAACGGCATCTCTTCACCTCAACGTAGTCGTCGGCATTCGGCAAGCCCGTATCTCTCTCATCGCTCACAGCCGGCTCACGATCGAGATCAGGATGTAGACGATGATCATCAGTACGAAGAAGGACAGGTCGAGCGCCACGCCCCCGAGACGCAGCGGCGGGATGAACCGCCGCAGAAGCTTCAACGGTGGATCGGTGACAGTGTAGGTGGCCTCCAGAACGACCACCATCGCCTTGCCGGGTTGCCACGAGCGGGCGAACTGGAAGACGTAGTCCATGACCAACCGGAAGATGAGCACGATGAGAAAGCACATCAGCGCGATGTAGACGACATCCAGGACCACGCTCATGACCTGTGCTTCCCTCTCCCCTGAACCATCTCTCGGATCCGTCCTCGGATCCGTGCTCTTGCTCTAACCGGTCGTGCGTCTCAGCTCTGGTTGAAGAACCCGCCCTCTGCGATGCGGGCCTTGTCCTCCGCCGTGACATCGACGTTAGCAGGAGACAGCAGGAACACCTTCTGCGTCACCCGCTCGATACTGCCGTGAAGACCAAACACCAAACCGGCCGCAAAGTCGACAAGTCGCTTCGCATCTGTGTCATCCATCTCAGTCAGATTCATGATCACCGGCGTGCCCTCACGGAAGTGTTCCCCGATGGTACGGGCCTCGTTGTAGGTCCGGGGGTGAAGTGTGGTGATCCGGTAGGGCTCTCGTTCGGACACGACCTTGGGCATGATGACCGGTGCGCTCTTTTCCAGGCTTGCGCGTTCTTGTGTGATGGATGCCACGGGCGCGATGCGCGCCGGGCGGCCCGATTCCGCCGCGAGCGAAGCGGAACGGGGCACCGGCTCGCGCTGCACGGGCGGTTGGACGATTCGTACCTCTTCGTCCCTTTGGGGCTGGTGTGAACCGTGCGACTGGTGCGCCGGTTCGTGCCGCCGGTGGTCCCGCTCGGGCTCCGGGTCCAGCTCGGGTTCGAAGTCGTCGTCGGGGTCGAACCCCCTGCCGTCGTACCCATCGTCCTCCACGAGGCCGAGGTAGACCGCCATCTTGCGCATCGCGCCGGCCATGCTCTGAGTCCTCCGCTCTGTGGTGGATCGGCTGACGACTGCCAAATGCCCGCGATCCACTAGGTCGTTGCCTCCGCCTTTCGGCGGTAATGACCATATTTTCTGCTGTGGTCCGACTTCCTGGCGACGTTACCCGAGCCCGGGGCGGACTCCGAGTACCGCGGTGCCGACGCGTACATGTGTCGCCCCGGCGGCCACGGCCTCCTCGAGGTCCGCACTCATCCCTGCGGAAACCATGTTGGCAGCAGGATGGGCCCGGCGCAGGTGGGTCGACAAATCCATGAGGTGGTCGAACGCCGCCCGTTGACGACCGGCGTACTCACCGGTCAGCGGCGCCACGGTCATCAGTCCGTCGAGCCGCAGTCCGTCCGACCCGGCGACCAGATCGGCCAACTCTTCGATTCCCGCGGGCGCGACGCCACCGCGCTCACCCCGCGCGCCCTCCCCCGCGTCGAGCGCGACCTGGAGGAGCACCCCCACCTCGCGGCCGGCACGCACCGCCTCCCGCGACAGAGCCGTGACGAGCTTGGCACGGTCGACGGACTGCACGACATCCGCGTAACCGATCACGGAGCGCACCTTGTTGGTCTGCAACTGACCGACGAAATGCCACGAAAGCGGCAGATCCGAGCAAGCAGCGGCCTTGGGTGCGGCGTCCTGGTCGCGGTTCTCGGCGACGTGACGCACGCCGAGTCCGGAGAGAACGCGCACATCGTCGGCCGGGTAGGTCTTGGTGACCACGATCAGGGTCACCTCGTCGCGGCGGCGGCCGGCGGCCTCGCACGCGGCGGCGATGCGCTCTTCCACTTTCGCCAGATTCCCGGCGAGTTCGTCCTTACGGTCCGTCATGCCCCATCAGTCCAGCCAGACATAGCTCGCGAGCCGCCCGGTGGTGCGGTCGCGTCGGTACGAGAAGTGGTCCTTCGACTCCCGGGTGCACACCGGCGACCGCGCCGGGTCGCGCACCCCGAGCCGTTCGAGCTGCGCGTGCACTCCGGCGCTCACGTCGAGAGCCGGAGTGCCCCAGCTCGTCACGGCGTGCGCCGCCGGTTCGACGGCGGCGACCTCGGCGCGCATCGCCTCGGGCACCTCGTAGCACCGGCCGCACACGGCGGGCCCGGTGCGGGCGACGATCCGGGCGGGGTCGGCACCTAGTCCGGTCATGGCCCGCACGGCGGCGGGGACGACCCCGGCGACCAGGCCGGGCCGGCCCGCGTGGGCCGCGGCGGCGACGCCGGCGACGGGGTCGGCGAGCAGGACCGGGACGCAGTCGGCGGTGAGGACGGCGAGGGCGAGACCGCGTTCCGCGGTGACGACCGCGTCGACCCGTGGGACCGGGCGGTCCCCCCAGGGTGCGTCGACCACGGCCACGTCGGCCCCGTGCACCTGGTTCATCCAGACCACCCGGGCCGGGTCGACGCCCAGCGACTTCGCGGCCAGTTCACGGTTGGCCGTCACGGCGGCCGGGTCGTCGCCGACCGCGCCGCCGAGGTTGAGCTCCTCGTACGGAACGGCGCTCACTCCGCCCCACCGGTCGGTGAAGCCGAAGTGCGCGCCGTTCACGGTGTCGCGCTGTCCTATCACTTCAGGAAGTCCGGCACGTCCAGTTCCTCGGCCGCGCTGTCCGAGTAGGTCCGCGACGGCGGAACCGGCGGCGGGGCGACCGGCGGCAGGTCGCTGACCGGCTCCGGCGCGGGGACCGGCTCCGGCTCCTCCTTCGGCTTGACGCTGCCGAGCGAGCCGAAGGACGGGCGGCTCTCGGGCTGCCGCGCCGGGGCGGGCTCCTCGCGCTTGGCCGAGGCCGAGCCGAGGACGTTGTCCCGCTTGGACGGCGGCTGCCCCCCGTCGAAGCCGGCCGCGATCACGGTGACCCGCACCTCGTCGCCGAGCGCGTCGTCGATGACCGCGCCGAAGATGATGTTGGCCTCGGGGTGGGCGGCCTCGCTGACCAGCTGGGCGGCCTCGTTGATCTCGAACAGGCCGAGGTCGGAGCCGCCGGAGATGGAGAGCAGCACGCCCCGGGCGCCGTCGATGGACGCCTCCAGGAGCGGCGAGGAGATGGCCATCTCGGCCGCGGCCACCGCGCGGTCGTCGCCGCGGGCCGAGCCGATGCCCATGAGGGCCGAACCGGCCTCGGACATGACCGACTTGACGTCGGCGAAGTCCAGGTTGATCAGACCGGGGGTGGTGATGAGGTCGGTGATGCCCTGCACACCGGACAGCAGCACCTGGTCGGCGGACTTGAACGCGTCCAGCACGCTGACCTGGCGGTCCGAGATGGACAGCAGCCGGTCGTTGGGAATGACGATGAGGGTGTCGACCTCTTCGCGGAGTTCGGCGATGCCGTCCTCGGCCTGGTTGGCCCGGCGCCGTCCCTCGAAGGTGAACGGGCGGGTGACCACGCCGATGGTGAGGGCGCCGAGCGAGCGGGCGATGTTGGCCACGACGGGCGCGCCGCCGGTGCCGGTGCCGCCGCCCTCGCCGGCCGTCACGAAGACCATGTCGGCCCCCTTGAGGACCTCCTCGATCTCCTCGCGGTGGTCCTCGGCGGCCTTGCGGCCGACGGCCGGGTTGGCTCCGGCGCCGAGTCCGCGGGTGAGTTCGCGGCCGACGTCCAGTTTGACGTCGGCGTCGCTCATCAACAGAGCTTGCGCGTCGGTGTTGATGGCGATGAACTCGACGCCCTTGAGACCGACCTCGATCATCCGGTTGATGGCATTGACACCACCGCCGCCGACACCGATGACTTTGATGACTGCGAGGTAGTTCTGCGGTGCTGCCACGTCGAAGGCCTCTCGCCTCGAGTTACGTGTCGCCGGATCACCGGAGCACTGATGCCCCGCGACCCGCCGACTGATGCCGAATGGGACGGTCCGTAGCGCCGACCCGAACCCTAACGCTGAAGTTTAGGGTTACCAGTGTGTCCGTTCCTTGAAGTCTTCTGAACAGGACACTAAGTCGACAAGTGGCGCGCGTTCAACGAACACGCCGAACCTCCCGTTTTTCTTTTCACCCTATGTGATCAGCCGTAGCGCTGCCCAACCAGGGTGCTGGCCTGCACGTATACCCGTCAACTCCCTGATGACGCGGGAGCGGTGGGAACGCTCACGTCGAAGTGCCGTGCGCCGGGCGTCGCTTTCGTCAGCGCGGTGAGCGCCCGGGCCTTCTCCTCGCCCTGTTCGCCGCTCCCCCAGGCCACGGTCCGGCCGTCGGCCAGCTCCAGCGAGATGTCGTCGTAGGAACGGACCTTGACCAGGCGGGTCTTCCGGGCGATCGCGTCCGGGACGGCCCCGGCGACCCGCACCGCCTCGCGCACCAGACGGTCCTCGCCGAAGCGGCGCAGGCTCGCCGCGGCCGGACCCGAACGGGCGGGCTCCAATTTCAGCGTGGGCACGCCCTTCGGGGCGCGGGGAACCGTGGCGTACCGGACCCCTTCGTCGTCCACTTCGGTGAAGTTCCGGCCTTTTTGCGTCACCAGGACCGGGGTCCGTTCCGTCACTCTCAGCGCGATCGAATGCGGCCAGGAACGCACCACGTCGACCTCGTCGACGCGGGGCAGTGCCCGCCTGAGCCGCGCCTCGATCACCTCGGTGTCGACGGAGACCAGAGGGTCCCCGACGGGCACGTCGGCGGCCTCGCGGACCTGGGCCGGCGTCAGGACGCGGGTGCCGGTGACCGACACCCGTTCCACGCGGAGCCAGTTCGACCCGTACAGCACCCAGAGCGTCACGCCTCCGAGGAGCACGACGGCGGACGCCAGAATGATCATCGTACGAAGACGGGGTCGTCCGAACCGCCCGGGGCCGGGCGGGCCGGACGACTTCTGCTGGCGTTCACCGCGTTCGGCGGTGGTCGGTCCGGCCACGCTCCCTGCCTTCCGTCATGCGTCCTCAGCGGTGTGCGCGGCCGGCGATCGCCTCGTACACCATGCCGACGAGGAGGTCGTCGGCGTCCCGGCGGCCGAACTCGGCGGCGGCGCGGGACATCTCGTACAGCCGGTGCGGGTCGGCGAGCACGGGCAGGACGTTCTGCTGCACCCACTCGGGCGTCAGCTCCGCGTCGTCGACCAGCAGTCCGCCGCCGGCCTTGACCACCGGCTGTGCGTTCAGCCGCTGTTCGCCGTTGCCGATGGGCAGCGGGACGTAGGCGGCCGGCAGTCCGACGGCGGAGAGTTCGGCGACGGTCATCGCGCCCGCGCGGCAGAGCATCATGTCGGCCGCGGCGTACGCGAGGTCCATCCGGTCCAGGTAACTTACCGGGATGTACGGGGGCATCCCCGGCATCTGGTGGACCTGCGGCAGTTCGTTCTTCGGGCCGACCGCGTGCAGGATCTGGATGCCGGCCTGCTGGAGCCACGGCGCGACCTGCTGGACCACCTCGTTGAGGCGCCGGGCGCCCTGCGAGCCGCCGGTCACCAGCAGCGTCGGCAGATTGGGGTCGAGCCCGAACATCGCGCGGGCCTCGGGGCGCGCCGCGGCGCGGTCGAGGGTCGCGATGGCGCGGCGCAGCGGGATCCCGATGTACCGGGAGTTGCGCAGCTTGCTGTCGGGGGTGGAGACGGCGACCTGCGCGGCGTAGCGCGAGCCGATCTTGTTGGCCAGGCCGGGGCGGGCGTTGGCCTCGTGGACCACGATCGGCACGCCGAGCCGCTTGGCCGCGAGGTAGCCGGGCAGCGCGACGTAGCCGCCGAAGCCGACCACGGCGTCCGCCTTGGTGCGCTCCAGGATCTGCTCGGTCGCCTTGATGGTGCCGCGCAGCCGGCCCGGGACGGTGATCAGCTCGGGCGTGGGCTTGCGCGGCAGCGGGACGGCCGGGATCAGCGCCAGCTCGTAACCGCGCTCGGGCACCAGCCGGGTCTCCAGACCGCGTTCCGTGCCCAGGGCCGTGATGCCCACGGTCGGATCCTGCCTGCGCAGGGCGTCCGCGAGGGCGAGCGCGGGCTCGATGTGGCCCGCGGTTCCTCCGCCGGCGAGTACGACATGCACCGAATTTCACCGCTCTCCGGACGAACGCGCCGCCGAGGCGCGCCGTCGCATCGTGTTCCAACTCCGGGGGTTCCGCTTGGGCCCCGAGCCCCCGGTTCCCCCCGTTCCCCGCTTTCTACCAAAGCGAGGTTGCCGCAGCGCGAGCGCCGCCCGCGCACCGGGCTCGTCGCGCGCGAAGGCGATGAGCAGACCGATGGCGAACATGGTCGGCAGCAGGGCGGATCCTCCGTAGGAGAACAGCGGGAGGGGGACACCTGCGATCGGCAGCAGCCCGAGGACCGCACCGATGTTGATCACGGCCTGGGCCGTGATCCAGGTGGTCACGCCTCCCGCGGCATACCTGACGAAGGGGTCCTCCGTGCGTCCGGCCACGCGGATACCCGCATAGCCTAGAGCCGCGAACAGGGCGAGTACCGACAGCGTCCCCGCCAGGCCCAGTTCCTCACCGGTGACGGCGAAGATGAAGTCGGTGTGCGCCTCGGGGAGTTCGCCCCATTTCTCCACGCTGGCGCCGATCCCGGATCCGAACAGACCGCCCGAGGCCAGGGCGTAGATGCCGTGCACGGCCTGCCAGCAGGAGTCGCCCGGGCCGGGGTCGGTGGCGCCGATGCAGTTCAGCCGGGCCATGCGGTTGGGGCTGGTCTTGATGAGGATCACACCGAGCAGCGCGGCGATCGAGAGCACCCCGGCGAACAGCCGCGTGGGCGCGCCGGCCAGCCACAGCAGACCGAAGAGGATCGCCGTGAGGATGATCGCGGTCCCCATGTCGCCGCCGATCATGATCAGCCCGAGCAGCATGAAGGCGGCCGGCACCAGGGGCACGAGCATGTGCTTCCACTGGGTCAGCAGCTTCTTGTCCTGCTTGCGCGCGAGCAGGTCGGCGCCCCACAGCACCAGCGCGAGCTTGCCGAACTCGCTGGGCTGGATCTGGAAGGAACCGCCCAGGGAGATCCAGTTCTGGTTGCCGTTGACCGACATCCCTATCCCCGGCACCTGCACGAGGATCATCATGAAGACGGCACCGGCCAGGATGGGGTAGGCCAGCGCCCGGTGCAGCTTCACCGGCATCCGCATCGCGGCCACCAGCAGCCCGGTGCCGATCAGGGCGGCCAGGAACTGCTTGCGGAAGAAGAACGAACCGGGCAGGGAGAGCTGGAGCGCCGTGATCTGGGAGGCCGAGTAGACCATCACCAGGCCTAGCACGGTGATCAGCAGGCTGCCCCCGAAGATCAGGTAGTAGGCGGTCAGCGGCCGGTCCCAGGCACGGCGGAGACGGAGGTAGAGGCCGAGGACCGGGTTCTCGTGCGGCGGCCCCGCCGCGGGCGGCCGCTTGGCGGCGCCCCGCTGCACGGGCGGACGTCCGGTGCGGCTACCGGGCATCGCGGCCTCCGCTGTACATCGGCCTGGACCGTCCCACGCGTCCTCCCGAGATCACCCGGCGCAGGAGCGGCCGGATCAGGCGCCGAGTTCGCGAACGGCTTCCGCGAACGCGTCACCGCGCTTGTTGTAGTTGGTGAACATGTCCATGGAGGCACAGGCCGGAGCCAGCAGCACCGTGTCGCCGGGCCGGGCGAGCCGCCGCGCCTCCTGGACGGCCTGGAGCATCGCCCCAGTGTCGGTCCGGTCGAGGTCGACCACGGGTACCTCCGGGGCGTGTCGCGCCAGGGCTTCGCGGATCAGCGCGCGGTCGGCGCCGATCAGGACGGCGCCGCGCAGCCGCTTCGCCGCCCCCGTGACGAGTCCGTCGAAGGTGGCGCCCTTCGCCAGTCCGCCCGCGATCCACACGATGGACTCGTAGGCCGCCAACGAGGCCTCGGCGGCATGGGTGTTGGTGGCCTTGGAGTCGTTCACGTACGCCACCCCGTCGACGTCGGCGACGTGCGCGATGCGGTGGGCGTCGGGCGTGAAGGCCCGCAGTCCGTCACGGACGGCGGCGGCGGAGACGCCGAAGGCACGGGCGAGGGCCGCGGCGGCGAGGGCGTTGGCGATGTTGTGCGGGGCCGGCGGGGTGACGTCGGAGACCTCGGCGAGCTCCTGGGCGTTCTTCTGCCGGTTCTCCACGAAGGCGCGGTCGACCAGGATGCCCTCCACGACGCCGAGTTGGGAGGGGCCGGGGGTGCCCAGGGTGAAGCCGACGGCCCGGCAGCCCTCCTCGACGTCGGCCTCGCGGACCAGGTCCTCGGTCGACGGCTTGGCGGTGGCGTCGGCGTTGTAGACGCACGCGACCTGATTGCCCTCGTAGACACGGCCCTTGTCGGCGGCGTACGCCTCCATCGAGCCGTGCCAGTCGAGGTGGTCGGGGGCGAGGTTGAGCACCGCGGCCGAGTGGGCGCGCAGGGAGGGCGCCCAGTGGAGCTGGTAGCTGGACAGTTCCACGGCGAGGACGTCGTACTCCTCCTCGCCGGTGACCGCGTCCAGCAGCGAGACGCCGATGTTGCCGACGGCGGCCGTGCGCAGGCCGGCCGCCTTCAGGATGGAGGCCAGCATCTGGACGGTGGTCGTCTTGCCGTTGGTGCCGGTGACGGCCAGCCAGGGCGCGGCGCCGGGGCCGCGCAGGCGCCAGGCCAGTTCGACGTCGCCCCAGACCGGGACGCCCGCCCGCTCCGCCGCCGCGAACAGCGGCTTGTCCGGCTTCCAGCCGGGCGCTGTGACGATCAGCTCGGTGCCCTCGGGGAGCGTGTTGCCGTCGCCGAGGCGCACGGTGACCCCGAGCGCCTCGAGCTCGGCCGCCTGCGACCGCGCGCGCTCGTCGTCGCCGTCGTTGACGACGGTGACGCGCGCGCCGAGGCCGTGCAGGACCTTGGCCGCCGGGACGCCGGAGACGCCCAGTCCGGCGACGGTGACGTGCTTGCCCGTGAATTCCGAAGGCACCGAGGAGGTCACTTGTCCGCTGCCCATCCCGCGTAGAAGAGGCCGAGTCCGACGATCACGCAGATGCCCTGGATGATCCAGAAGCGGACCACGACAAGGACCTCGGACCAGCCTTTGAGTTCGAAGTGGTGCTGGAGTGGCGCCATCCGGAAGACGCGCTTGCCGGTGAGGCGGAAGGAGCCGACCTGGATGACCACCGACATGGTGATCAGGACGAACAGGCCGCCGAGGATCGCCATCAGCAGCTCGGTGCGCGAGCAGATCGCGAGACCCGCGAGCACGCCGCCGAGCGCGAGCGAACCGGTGTCGCCCATGAAGATCTTGGCCGGCGAGGTGTTCCACCACAGGAAGCCGAGGCAGGAACCCATCAGCGCGGAGGCGACCACCGCCAGGTCGAGCGGGTCCCGCACCTCGTAGCAGGCACCCGGGTTGGTCAGGGTCAGCGCGTTGGCGCAGGACTCCTGGAACTGCCAGACGCCGATGAAGGTGTAGGCGCCGAAGACCAGGACGGAGGCGCCGGTGGCCAGACCGTCGAGGCCGTCGGTGAGGTTCACGCCGTTCGACATGGCGAGGATCATGAACAGCGCCCAGAGCACGAACAGCACCGGGCCGATGGTCCAGCCGAAGTCGGTGATGAACGACAGCTTGGTGGAGGCCGGGGTGTTGCCGCGGGTGTCCGCGAACTGGAGCGCGAGGACCGCGAAGGCGATGCCGACGATGAGCTGGCCGGCCATCTTCGCCTTGGCCCGCAGGCCCAGCGAACGCCGCTTGACGATCTTGATGTAGTCGTCGAGGAAGCCGACCAGGCCCATGCCGACCATCAGGCCCAGCACCAGCAGACCCGAGAAGGTCGGCCCCGCGTCGGCCTCCTCGTCCAGGTAGCCGGTGATCACCTTGGCGAGGAAGTAGGCGACGACCGTCGCCAGGATGAAGGCGATACCACCCATGGTCGGCGTACCGCGCTTGCTGGCGTGCTCGCGCGGGCCGTCGTCGCGGATGTACTGGCCGTAGCCCTTGCGGGCCAGGAGCTTGATCAGCAGCGGGGTGCCGACCAAGGTCAGGAACAGGCCAATGACTCCCGCGAACAGGATCTGCTTCATCATCGGGCGGCGACCTCACCCTCGGCGCCGGTCTCGAGCAGCGCCGTGGCGACGCTCTCCAGCCCCACCGAACGGGACGCCTTCACGAGTACGACGTCCCCCGGGCGCAACTCGCTGCGCAACAGGTCGATCGCCGCCTGTGCGTCGGACACGTGCACCGACTCCTCACCCCACGAACCCTCGTTATATGCGCCCAGTTGCAGCCAGTGGGCTTCCCTGCCCCCGACCGCGACGAGCTTGCTGACGTTGAGCCGGACGGCGAGCCGTCCGACCGCGTCGTGCTCGGCGAGCGCCTCGTCCCCGAGCTCGGCCATCTTGCCGAGCACCGCCCACGTCCGGCGTCCCTTGCCCATGGCCACAAGCGCACGCAGCGCTGCCTTCATGGACTCGGGGTTCGCGTTGTAGGCGTCGTTGACGACCGTCACGCCGTCCGGGCGCTCGGTGACCTCCATCCGCCAGCGGGAGAGGGAGCCCGCCTCGGAGAGCGCGGTGGCGATCTCGTCTGCGGACATGCCCAACTCGTGGGCGACGGCGGCCGCGGCGAGCGCGTTCGACACGTGGTGCTCACCGTACAGGCGCATGGTCACATCACTTGCACCGGAGGGTGTGTGAAGCCTGAAGGAAGGCTGTCCGCTGTCCGTGAGTCGCACGTTCTCGGCGCGAACGTCCGCTTCGTCGGACTCTCCGAAAAGGATCACCTTCGCCTTCGTACGGGAGGACATGGCACGCACGTAGGCGTCGTCCGCGTTGAGGACCGCGACGCCGCCCTCCTCGGCCGGCGGGAGCGACTCGACGAGTTCGCCCTTGGCCTGGGCGATCTGCTCCCGGCCGCCGAACTCGCCGATGTGGGCGCTGCCGACGTTGAGGACGAGGCCGATCCGCGGCGGGGTGAGTTCGGTGAGGTACCGGATGTGTCCGATGCCGCGGGCGCCCATCTCCAGGACGAGGAACCTCGTCTCGTCGGTGGCGGTGAGGGCGGTCAGCGGCAGCCCGATCTCGTTGTTGAGCGAGCCCGGCGTGAACACCGTCGGCGCCTTGCGGCGGAGGACCTGCGCGATGAGGTCCTTGGTGCTGGTCTTGCCGGCGGATCCGGTGAGGGCGACGAGGGTGGTGCCGAGCCGCCGTACGACGTGGCGGGCGAGGGCGCCGAGGGCCGCCTGGACGTCGTCCACGACGATCGCGGGCACCCCGACGGGCCGGGAGCCGAGCACGGCCACCGATCCCGCCTCCACGACCGCCCGGGCGAAGTCGTGGCCGTCCACGCGCTCGCCGACGAAGGCGACGAAGAGGCTGCCGGGCCCCGCCTCCCGGGAGTCCCGGACCACCGGTCCGGTGACCTGGACGGACGCGTCCGGTATGTCGTGCATCTGCCCGCCGACGACTTCTGCGATCTCGGCGAGGGAGAGGGCGATCACAAGTTCATCCCCTGGGTCTTCTGGATTTTCATCCCTGGGTCTTCCGGATGGCTTCGCGGAGCACCTGGCGGTCGTCGAAGGGGCGGACCACTCCGGCGATGTCCTGGCCCTGCTCGTGCCCCTTGCCGGCCACCAGCACGGTGTCGCCGGGCCGGGCCCGGGCGACCGCGGCGGCGATCGCGGCGGCCCGGTCCTCGAAGACCTGGACCTCGCCGCGCTCGTGCGCGGGCACGGACGCCGCGCCCTGGAGCATGGTGGCGAGGATGGCCAGCGGGTCCTCGGAGCGGGGGTTGTCGGAGGTCAGAACGGCCGTGTCGGCGAACCGGGCCACGGCGGCGCCCATCGGCTCCCGCTTGGTGGTGTCCCGGTCGCCGCCGCAGCCGAGCACGGCGTGCAGACTGCCCTCGGTCACCTTGCGCAGGGCCCGCAGCACGGACTCGACCGCGTCGGTCTTGTGGGCGTAGTCGACCACCGCGAGATAGGGCTGGCCCTCGTCCACGCGCTCCAGCCGGCCCGGCACGCCCGGCACGGCGGCGACGCCGTCGGCCGCGGTCTGCGGGTCGAGGCCGGCCGCGGCCAGGGCGGCGATCGCGGCGAGGGTGTTGGCCACGTTGAAGGGGCCGGCCAGCGGCGACCTGGCGCGGATCCGCTCGCCCTTGGGGCCGACCACGGTGAACGTCGAGTCCAGCGGCCCGACCGTGACTTCCTCGGCGCGCCAGTCGGCGTCGGGGTGGCCCTCGGCGCTGTAGGTGACAACGGGGACCGTGGCCTCCTTGGCGAGCCGGCGGCCGTACTCGTCGTCGGTGTTGACGACGCCGAGCCTGCTGCGCTCCGGCGTGAACAGCTGCGCCTTGGCCTGGAAGTAGTCCTCCATGCCGGAGTGGAACTCCATGTGCTCCGGGCTGAGGTTGGTGAACACCGCCACGTCGAAGACGCAGGCGTCGACCCGGCCGAGCACGAGGGCGTGGCTGGAGACCTCCATGGCGACCGCCTCGGTGCCCCGCTCGCGCATCACCGCGAAAAGGGCCTGGAGGTCGGTGGCCTCGGGCGTGGTGCGCTCGGACTTGATGCGCTCGTCGCCGATGCGCATCTCGACCGTGCCGATGAGGCCGGTGGTCCGCGCGGTGCGCAGGCCGCCCTCGACGAGGTAGGCGGTGGTGGTCTTGCCGGAGGTGCCGGTGATGCCGATCTGGAGGAGGTCGCGGCCGGGGTGGCCGTAGATCGTGGCCGCCAGTTCGCCCATCTGCGCGCGCGGGTCGTCGACGACGAGCGCCGGCAGCCCGGTGGCGGCGACGCGCTCCGCGCCGGCCGGGTCGGTCAGCACGGCGGCGGCGCCGAGACCGGCGGCCTGGGTGACGAAGTCGGCGCCGTGGGCGCGGGCTCCGGGGAGGGCGGCGTACAGGTCACCGGGGCGGACGGCGCGGGAGTCGTGGGTGATGCCCGTGACCCCGGCGGTGCTGTCCGGCGCGGTGACACCCAGCTGATCGGCGAGTTCCGCGAGGGATGTGGCGGAGACCTGCACCGGCCGGGGCGGTCCCGGATATGTCACGGGGTGGCCCTTCTGGGTGGATTGGGACTGATCGGCGTGTGGCACGGCGGTGAGCGTACCGGGCGTACCCGCTTCCGGGCGAAGCGAGGGGCCGGGGCTGCTCTGGTTCCCGGGATCCGGGGTGATCGTTGTCACGGATGGTTCCTGGTGGCTCGGTGCTGGCTTGCTCGGTGCGGGGATCTCTCGGCCGGTCAGGGCTTGAAGGCGACCGGCAGGTTGGCGGGTGCGGCCCCGGTCGGCGGGACCTGGAGGGTCTTGAGGGCGAACTCCATGACCTGCTTGTAGATGGGGCCGCAGATCTGGCCGCCGAAGTAGCTGCCCGCGGTGGCGTTCTGGATGGCGCAGTAGACGGTGACGCGCGGCTTGTCGGCGGGGGCGAACCCGGCGAACGACGAGGTGTAGCCGTGATACTTGCCGGTGGCCGGATCCACGCGGTTGGCGGTGCCCGTCTTGCCCGCCACGCGGTAGCCGGGGATGCGCGCCTTGGTGCCGGTGCCCTCCTCGTCGTCGACGACGGACTCCAGCATGCGCGCGAGGGTCCTGGCGGTCTTCTCGCTGATCACACGGGTCTTCTTGGGCTCGGGGGCCGGGGTGAAGCTTCCGTCCTCCTCCTGGGTGCCGCGGACGAGCGTGGGTTCGACGCGGACGCCGCCGTTGGCGATCGTCGAGTACACGGAGGCCGCCTGGAGCGCGTTCACGGAGACGCCCTGGCCGAAAGGAATCGTGTACTGCTGCGAGGTCGACCACTGGTCGGGCGGCGCGAGGATGCCCTTGGTCTCGCCTGGGAAGCCGAGTCCGCTGTAGCCGCCGAGGCCGAACTTGCGCAGGTAGGAGTGGAGGACCTTGTTGGCCTCCTGCTGCGTCCTGCCCAGCTCGCCGGTGGCCATGATCGTGCCGATGTTGCTGGACTTGGCGAGCACGCCGTTGAGCGTGAGGTACCAGGTCGGGTGGTCGATGTCGTCCTTGAAGAGCCGGTCGCCGCGCTTGAGGCGGTTGGGGACGGTGAGGTGGGTCGCCGGCGTGGCGACGTTCTCCTCCAGCACGGCCGCCATCGACAGCACCTTGGCGGTGGAGCCGGGCTCGAAGGCGTCCTGGAGGGCCGCGTTGCCGAGCGCGGCGGGGTCGGCGTGGGTCAGGTCGCCCGGGTCGAAGCCGGGCGAGTTGGCCATGGCGAGGATCTCGCCGGTGCCGGTGTCCTGGACGATGACGTAGCCGCCGTCCGCCTGGGACTTCTCCACCTGTTCGCCGAGGGCGTGCTGCGCGGCCCACTGGATGTCGCGGTCGATGGTGAGCTCGACGTCGCTGCCGGGCACGGCGCGCGTCTCGGAGCCGCCGGCGGTGGGCACCTGGCGTCCGCCGGACTGCACGTACCGGATCTCGCCGTCCTGGCCCGCCAGCGTCTCGTTCAGCTGCCGTTCGAGGCCGCCGCCGCCCTTGCCGTCGGCGCCGACCCAGCCCAGGATGCCGGCGGCGAGGTCGCCGCCCGGGTACACGCGCTTGCTGCTGGGGTCGGCGAGGACGCCCGCGAGGACGTTGACGGCGGACCTGTCGGTCTCGGCCTTCTTGGCGAGCGCGGCCTTCAGGTCCTTGATCTGGTTCCACACCTGCGGGGTCTGCCGCTGGGCGAGGCGGACGTACCGCAGCTTCTTGTTCGCCGGGCGGAGCCGGTCGACCAGTTCCTGCTGGTCCGTACCGAGGATCGGGGCGAGGAGCGCCGCCGCCTGCTCGGGGCCGTCGCCGACCTTCAGCGTCTCGCGGGTGAAGAGCGTGGGGTCGGCCGTGATGTCGTAGGCGTCCACGGTGGCCGCGAGGGCCACGCCGTTGCGGTCGGTGATGCCGCCGCGGTCGGCGGCCAGGGTGTGGACGACGTAGCGGTTCTGCTCGGCCTTGGCGGTGTAGGTGCCGGCGTCGACGGCCTGTACCTGGAGCAGCCGTACGACGAAGGCGGTCAGGACGAGGGTCAGCGCGAGACCGATCAGACGCAGCCGGGGCCGGGGGCTGCCCAGCCGGATGGTGCGGGGGGCGCCCGGACGGGGCGGTCCGGGCCGGCGGGCCGGACGGGCGCCGGGGCCGGGCTGCCGCCGGGCACCGGGTCGGACGGGCCTCGCGGGTCCGGGCACACGGCGGCGCGGCGGTTCCCTGTCGGACACTTCCGTCACCTGCCGGGGGTCGGGGTCGGGATGGCTGGGGCCGCCGAGTCGGGGACGGAGGCCGGGCCGGTACCGGCGGAGACCGGGGCGGACCGGCGGCTCAGCGCCTCCGGGGCGAGGACGAGCGGGACCGCGGCGGCCGTCGCCGGGCCGGGCGAGCCCTTGACGGTGCCGTCGGGGGCGAGGAAGGCGGGATCGCCGCCGGGCACCATGCCGAGTTCGCGGGCGCGGTACTGGAGTGCCTGCGGAGCCGAGTAGGCGTCGATGTCCCGTTGCAGCGCCTGTTCCTCGTCGGTGAGGCTCTTCGTCTCCTGCTCGAGGTCGTCCAGCTGGAACGAGCCCTCGCTCAGGGCGGAGTTCAGGACGAGGAGTCCGATGAGGCCGCCGCCCAGCAGGAGGACGACGAGGAGCACGAAGGGCGCCCGGGCGGCCCGGGCGCGTCCGCCGCCGGGCGGAAGCAGCCGGGCGAGCCGGGCGGCCCTCCCCTTCAGCTGAGGCCTGCCGCTCACTCGCCCTCCCCTCGGCCCGGGTGGCACACCCGCACCCGCCTGGTCCGCCTCACTCGTTTCACCCGACGGACTCCCTGATCCGCTCCGCTCCGCGCAGCCGTGCCGGTGCCGCCCGGCGGTTCTCGGCGATCTCGTCCTCGGTGGGAAGTTCGGCACCGCGCGTGAGCAGCTTGAGCCGGGGCGCGTAGCGTTCCGGGACCACCGGCAGCCCGGGCGGCGCGGTGTTGGCTGCGCCGGCCGCGAACACCTGCTTGACCAGCCGGTCCTCGAGGGAGTGGTACGACAGCACGGCGATCCGCCCGCCGACGGCGAGCGCCTCGACGGCGGCCGGGATCGCCCGTTCCAGGACGGACAGTTCGCCGTTGACCTCGATGCGCAGGGCCTGGAAGGTGCGCTTGGCCGGGTTGCCGCCGGTGCGCTTGGCCGCCTGCGGCAGCGCGGCGCGGATCAGCTCCACCAGCCGGGCGCTGTTGGCGAACGGCTCCTTCTCCCGTTCCCGCACGATCGCGGAGACGATCCGCTTGGCCTGCTTCTCCTCGCCGTAGGCCCGCAGGATGCGGACCAGTTCGCCCGGCGGGTAGGTGTTGAGGACCTCGGCGGCGCTCATGCCGGTCGTCTGGTCCATACGCATGTCGAGCGGGGCGTCCTGGGCGTAGGCGAAGCCCCGGTCGGCCTCGTCGAGCTGCATGGACGAGACGCCGAGGTCGAACAGCACGCCCTGGACGCGCGGGACGCCGAGCCGGTCGAGGACGTCGGGCAGCTCGTCGTAGACGGCGTGCACCAGGGTGGCGCGCTCCCCGTAGGGGGCGAGCCGCTCGCCGGACAGGCGCAGGGCCTCCTTGTCCCGGTCGAGGGCGACCAGACGGGCCTCGGGGAAGCGGTCGAGCAGCGCCTGGCTGTGCCCGCCGAGCCCGAGCGTGCAGTCCACCACCACGGCCCCCGGCTCCTGGAGGGCGGGTGCCAGCAGGTCCAGGCACCGCTGGAGCATCACCGGGACGTGTCGACTCTGGCTCAAGTGGGACGGCCTCTCGGGTCCGGCGCGGCGTCACGCACCGCCGGGTCCCCTCCCGCTCGCGTCCGAAGGGGAGGCCTGCCGGCGCCGGAAGCGTCAGCCGGCCAGGAGCGGGAGGAGGCCGAGCCGTACGTACGCGCCGCGCACGTGGGGAGATCTGGCGGGACATCGGCCAGGTCTCCGGGGTGTTCAGTCCAGCGGGGAGAGCCTCGCCTCCCGCTTCGCGTCACTTTAGTCCACCCTGTGGCCCGGTCAATCAACCGGCCTGCGCGTCGCGGACGCCGGCGCCCGTGAACGGGCGCGCCGGGGCTTCTCACCCGTACAGGTGCATTCTCACGCCCTGTGGATTGGCTCACAACAAGCCGTGATGGCGTTCTTTGTCCCTCTTCACGGCGGGCCCCGGGCATCAGTGACCAGTAACGTCATGGTTATGACGACTTCCGCATCGGTCCCCGCAGGTTCAGAATCCGCCATAGCCGGCGACGGCACCGTCACCGACCGGCTCGTCGAGGCGAACGCGCGCTATGCCTCCGCGTTCACCGACCCCGGGATGGACGCCCGCCCGGTCCAGCGTGTCGCGGTCGTGGCCTGCATGGACGCACGGCTCGACCTGCACGCCGCGCTCGGCCTCAGCCTCGGCGACTGCCACACCATCCGCAACGCGGGCGGCGTCGTCACCGACGACGTGATCCGCTCCCTCACCATCAGCCAGCGGGCGCTGGGCACCCGCAGTGTGGTCCTCATCCACCACACCGGCTGCGGCATGGAGACCATCACCGAGGAGTTCCGGCACGACCTGGAGCTCGAGGTCGGCCAGCGGCCCGTGTGGGCGGTGGAGTCCTTCCGGGACGTCGAGCAGGACGTGCGCCAGTCGATCGAGCGGGTGCGCACCTCCCCGTTCCTGCTGCACACCGACGACGTACGCGGTTTCGTCTTCGACGTGAGGACGGGCCGGCTGAGCGAGGTCAAGCCCGCCTGACCACCGCCGTCCCGTCCGCCCCGGGCCGGCGGCCCCCGCCGGGCAAGACCCGCGAAGGACGCAAGACCCGACATATCGCGGTCAGTTGTCCACAGGCGAGTGACACGAATCGGTAACGGCGGCAAGAATGCGGGGAAGTGGTGTCGCGCGGAACTGTTTCCGCGCGGCATCCGTGATTCGGGGTGGGCCGGCCGGCCGTACGTGGGCCGGTCCGGAATGCTGGTACCCCGCGCTCCCCGGGAGCGCGGGGCAAGGCCGAGGAGGGCCGGGTGACGACCTATGACGACCAGGCGAGCCATGGGGGCGCCCCCGTCCGGGCGTATGCGCGGGTGGGGGACGATCTGACCGCTGTGGTCGAGCGGGTGCGCGGTTCGGTGGAAGCCGTGATCGAGGGCAAGCCCGAGGTCGTGCGGCTCACGCTGACCGTGCTGCTCGCCGAGGGGCACCTGCTGATCGAGGACGTCCCGGGAGTCGGCAAGACGATGCTGGCCAAGGCGCTGGCGCGGTCGATCGACTGCTCCGTGCGGCGGATCCAGTTCACGCCCGACCTGCTGCCCTCGGACATCACCGGGGTGTCCATCTGGGACCAGCAGCGCCGTGACTTCGAGTTCAAGCCGGGCGCGATCTTCGCTCAGGTGGTGATCGGCGACGAGATCAACCGCGCCTCGCCGAAGACGCAGTCCGCGCTGCTGGAGTCGATGGAGGAGCGCCAGGTCACCATCGACGGCCACACCTACGAGCTGCCCAGCCCCTTCATGGTGGTGGCGACGCAGAACCCGGTCGAGATGGAGGGCACCTACCCGCTGCCGGAGGCCCAGCGCGACCGCTTCATGGCCCGTGTCTCCATCGGTTACCCCAGCCCGGACGCCGAGCTGCAGATGCTGGACGTGCACGGCGGGGTGAACCCGCTGGACGACCTGCAGCCGGTGGCCCACGCGGACGAGATCCTCAAGCTGATCGAGGCGGTCCGGGGCGTCCACGTCGCGGACCCGGTCCGGCGGTACGCGGTGGACCTGGTCGCCGCCACCCGGACCCACCCCGACCTCAGACTCGGCGCCTCGCCGCGCGCGACGCTGCACCTGCTGCGCGCGGCGAAGGCGTCCGCCGCCCTGAGCGGCCGGGACTACGCGCTGCCCGACGACGTGCAGGCCCTCGCCGTCGCCGTCCTGGCGCACCGCCTGCTGCCCACGGCGCAGGCCCAGCTCAACCGCCGCACCGCCGAGCAGGTCGTCCACGAGATCCTGCAGCGCACCCCGGTGCCCTCGGCGACCCCGCAGCAGACCGGCTACGGCTTGGGCCGTGGCGAGCCGGCGTACGGCCAGCAGCCGCCACGGAGGCTGTGATGGACGCCGGGGGGACGGGCGGGGCGGAGGGCGATCGCGGGGGGACCGGCGGTGTCCGCACCGCGCTGGCGGGCCTGACCACCCGCGGACGCTCCTTCCTGGCCGCCGGCATCGCCGCCGCGATCTGCGCCTTCGTCCTCGGACAGAGCGACCTGCTGCGGGTCGGGCTGCTGCTGGGCGTGCTGCCGCTGGTGTGCGCGACGGTGCTGTACCGCACGCGCCACCGGGTCGCGGGCAGCCGCCGCCTCTCCCCCGGCCGGGTGCCCGCGGGCAGCGAGGCGCGGGTCCACCTGCGCATCGACAACGTCTCGCGGCTGCCCACCGGTCTGCTGATGCTCCAGGACCGGGTGCCCTACGTGCTCGGGCCGCGCCCCCGCTTCGTGCTCGACCGGGTGGAGCCGGGGGGCCGCCGGGAGGTGTCCTACCGGGTCCGCTCCGACCTGCGCGGCCGTTATCCGCTGGGGCCGCTCCAGCTGCGCCTGACCGACCCCTTCGGCATGTGCGAACTGACCCGGTCCTTCTCCACGTACGACGACCTGACCGTGGTCCCGCGGGTGGAGCCGCTGCCGCCGGTGCGCCTCGGCGGCGAGGCGACCGGGTACGGCGACGGGCGGCAGCGCTCGCTGGCGCTGGCGGGCGAGGACGACGTGATCCCGCGGGGCTACCGCTACGGCGACGACCTGCGCCGCGTGCACTGGCGCTCCACCGCGCGCTACGGGGAGCTGATGGTGCGCCGCGAGGAGCAGCCGCAGCGCGCCCGGTGCACGGTGCTGCTGGACACCCGGGGCGCGGCCTTCGAGGGCGCGGGCCCCGACTCGGCCTTCGAGTGGGCCGTGTCGGGCGCGGCCTCGGTGCTGATGCACGTGCTGGAGCGGGGGTACTCCGTGCGGCTGCTGACCGACACCGGTGACTCGGTGCCCGGGGAGGGTGCCGACGGGTTCGCGGGCGTGAGCCAGGGGACGGCCGACTCGGCCGGGCTGATGATGGACACCCTCGCCGTGATCGAGCACTCCGACGGCACGGGCCTGTCCCGGGCCTACGACGTGCTGCGCGGCGGGAACGAGGGGCTGCTGGTGGCGTTCTTCGGTGATCTGGACGAGGAGCAGGCCACCGTGGCCGCCAGGATGCGGCAGCGCAGCGGCGGTGCGGTCGCCTTCGTGCTGGACAGCGACACATGGCGGCGGGAACCGTCCGACGTGCCCGGCGCGTCGGACGGGAGCGGGGAACGGCTGCGGATGCTGCGCGAGGCGGGCTGGAGCGCCGTGGGCGTGCCGCGGGGCGCCGGCCTGGAGGAGTTGTGGCGGCTGGCGGACCGGGAGCGCACGGGGCTCGCGGCGGCGAACGGTGGGGAGAACGCGGGATGAGTGGGCGGGCGCGGCTGGCGCTGTGGGCGTGGGGGGCCACGCTGATGGCGGCGTGCGCGCTGCTGCCCCTGGTCGACCCGGCCTTCTGGATCCTGGAGGCGGCGATCCTGCTGGCGGTGCAGTCGGGGGTGGGCGCGGTGGCCCGCCGGGTGCCGCTGGCCCGGCCGCTGACCGTCGCCGCGCAGGCCGTCGCCGGGCTGATGCTGCTGACCCTGGACTTCGCCCGTGGACAGGCCCTCGCCGGGCTGATCCCCGGCCCGGAGGCCTTCCGGCACTTCGCGGAGCTGCTGCGGGAGGGCGGCGACGACATCGCGCGGTACGCGATCCCGGCGCCGCTCGAGTCCGACGGCATCCGTCTGATGCTGGTCGGCGGGGTGCTGGTGATCGGCCTGCTGGTGGACACCCTCGCGGTGACCTTCCGCAGCGCGGCCCCGGCCGGGCTGCCGCTGCTCGCCCTGTACTCGGTGGCCGCGGGACTGTCCGACGGCGGCGCCGACTGGCTGTGGTTCCTGGTCGCGGCGGCCGGCTATCTGATGCTGCTGCTGACGGAGGGCCGCGAGCGGCTCTCGCAGTGGGGCCGGGTCTTCGGCGGACCGCCGCGCCACCCGGGTGGGGACCGCGGCGCCGCCGTCGCCCCGGTGCGCACGGGGCGCCGCATCGGCGCGCTGGCGCTCGGCGTCGCCCTGGCGGTGCCGCTCGCGCTGCCCGCGATGGACGGCGGGCTGCTGGACGGCACCGGGGCCGGCATCGGCTCCGGCACCGGGGGCGGCGGCACGATCTCCGCGGTGAACCCGCTGGTCTCGCTGCGCGACAGCCTCAATGTCGACGAGGACCGCCAGGTCCTCACCGTCAAGACCGATTCGAGCGACGTCTCCGGCCTGTACCTGCGGATCGTGTCCCTGGACGATTTCGACGGCAGTACGTGGAAGCCCTCCAAGCGGAACATCACCGCCGTGCCGGGGGGCACGTTCCCCGCTCCGGCCGGTCTCGGGCCCGACGTCGAGCGCGTGCAGACCCAGACCACGATCTCGGCCGCGGACTGGTACGCCCAGGACTGGCTGCCGATGCCGTACCCGCCGAGCGGTGTCCGGATCGGCGGAAACTGGCGCTACGAGCCGGTCGGGATGACGCTGGTCGGCGACCACGGCCAGAACACGCGCGGGCTGACGTACGAGGTGCGCAGCCTGGAGGTGCGGCCCACGGCGGAGCAGCTCGCCGCCGCACCGCCGCCGCCGGCGGCCCTGAGGCGGGAGTACACCGAGCTGCCGGACTCGCTGCCGCCGGTGGTGGCGCGGACGGCGCGCGAGGTGACCGAGGGGGCGTCGAACGCCTACGAGCAGGCGGTCGCGCTCCAGGAGTACTTCGCCATCACCGGCGGGTTCCAGTACGACACCCAGGTGCAGGTGGGCAGCGGTTCGCAGGCGATCGCCCGCTTCCTGAAGGACAAGCAGGGCTTCTGCGTGCACTTCTCCTTCGCCATGGCGGCGATGGCCCGGTCCCTGGACATACCGGCCCGGGTGGCGGTCGGATTCGCGCCGGGCTCGCCGCAGGGGGACGGTTCGGTGGCGGTGGGTCTGCGGGACGCGCACGCCTGGCCCGAGCTGTACTTCGAGGGCGTGGGCTGGACCCGGTTCGAACCCACCCCGACCCGGGGCTCGGTGCCGTCCTACACGGTGGAGAACACGCCGGGCAACGCCGTCCCCGACCCCGCGCTGCCCTCGCGGAACGCGACGTCGGAGCCGTCGGCGGCGCCCTCGGCGAGCGAGAGCTGCTCGGCCCAGCAGCGCAAGCTGGAGGCCTGCCCGAGCGAGTCGGCGGCCGCGACGCCGGTCACGGGCGGCGGCGGACCGAAGTGGTACGTCGTCCTGGCCTGGTCGCTGGGCGGACTCGCGGTACTGGTGCTTCCGCTGGCGCCGATGCTGTGGCGGATGCGGATCCGGTCGGTCCGGCTGGGGGCGCACGGGCGTGCCGAGGCGGACACGGCCCCGCACGTCCTCGCGGTCTGGGAGGAGCTGGCCGACACGGCGTGGGACTTCGGGATCCCGCCGGACGAATCGCAGACACCGCGCGGGGCGGCGGCCCGGCTGGTCCGGCTCGGGCAGCTCGACCCGGACGCGGCGGCCGCGGTGCACCGGGTGGCGGATGCCGTGGAGCAGGTGCTCTACGCGCCCCGGCCGCGTCCGGCCGTGGGTCTCACCCAGGACGTGCACCGCGTGAGCGCCGGCCTGCGGGCCACGGTCAGCCGCCGGACGGCACTGCGCGCACGGTTCGCCCCGCGTTCCACCGTCCGGGTGGTCTGGGTCCTGTCGGCCCGGTGGGCGGCCTTCAAACGGCGGGTCTCGGCGGCCCGGCCGACGCTGCGGAAGCCATCGGGGCAGCGGGGCTGAGTCCCGCGCGCACGCGGAGGCACCGGGTCCGGCCGTTCACGGGGCGGGCCGGTGCCGGTGCCTTTGGCGCGATGACGGGCGGGGCCCGGTGCCGGCGGCGTGAACACAGGACGGGCCCGGTGCCCGTAGCGCGACCGCGGGGTCCGGCCCGGTGCCGCATTGGGATCGGGCTCGTTGCCGGTGACGCGACGCGTGAGGGCGCACCGGCATGCGTGAGGGGGTGACCACCGGGTCGGTGGTCACCCCCTCACGCGACTGTCCTGGTGAGCGGTGGCCGCGGCTACTGGCCGCCCTGCTGCTCGTCCCTGCGCCGCTGCCAGCGCTCCTCGATGCGATCCATCATGGAGCGTCTTTGCCGCGCCTGACGGTGTGCCTGTGGTCCGGCGCCCACGGCGCCTGCGGTGGGCTGCTCGCCCGGCTTCGGGGCCTTGCGCCAGCCGGTCACGGCGAGGACCGCACAGCCCAGCATGACGAGGAACCCCACCACGCTGAGCCAGACCTGCTTGGCGACCATACCGGCCATGAGGAGCGCAATTCCCACGAGGAAGCCCGCGACCGCCTGGTAGACCCGCCGCCGGGTGTACGTACGCAGCCCGCTTCCCTCGAGCGCCGACGCGAACTTGGGATCTTCGGCGTACAGCGCTCGCTCCATCTGCTCGAGCATGCGCTGCTCGTGCTCCGAGAGCGGCACGGAGTCCTCCTCATCGTGCAGTCGCCGGGGCGACCCGGGGGGTCCCTTCAGGATAGGCAGGGAATCGCCCCCGTGAAACCCGCCCCTCTACGCCAATTGGCCAACCGGACTCCGTCATGGCCGCGCCGGCTCGCTGAAGTTCACTTTCCCCAGCGGCCGACCCGTCATGCCGGGCGGTCTCCCTCGATCATACGGCGCCATGCCTCCGTTCGGGGGGCCTGTGGCGTACTCCATCTGCAGTCGCGGCCCTGATCAGCGGCCTGCCTCGGGAGGCGGCGCTCAGGCCTGCCCGGTTCCCCGCGTCTCACCGAGCACGTGGAGTTGCGTGGCCACGGAGTGGAAGGCGGCGAGCTCGGCCGCCGCGGCCTCGAGCTCGAGCAGCGCGTCCAGGGCGCCGGGCTCGGTGTCCACCAGCGCTCCGGGGACCAGGTCGGCGAAGACCCGCACGCCGTGCACGGCGCCGACCCGCAGCCCCGCGCCCTCCACCAGGCCGGTGAGCTGCTCCGCGGTGAACCGGCGGGGCATCGGGTCCCCCGTGCCCCAGCGGCCGTCCGGGTCGTCGAGCGCCTGCCGGGCCTCCGTGAAGTGGCCGGCGAGGGCCCGGGCGAGCACGGCGCCGCCGAGGCCGGCCGCGAGCAGGCTGAGGACGCCCTCGGGGCGCAGGGCGGCCACCGCGTTGCGCACGCCCTCCGCGGGGTCGTCCACGTACTCCAGGACGCCGTGGCACAGCACCACGTCGTGAGCCCCGCGCTCGACCACGTCGAAGAGGCCGCGGACATCGCCCTGGACGCCCCGCACGCGGTCGGCGACGTCGGCCTCGGCGGCCCGGCGCTCCAGGGCGAAGAGCGCGTTGGGGCTGGGGTCGACGACGGTGACGCGGTGGCCGAGGCGGGCCAGGGGCACCGCGAAGTTGCCGCTGCCGCCGCCGGTGTCCAGGACGTCCAGCGACTGGCGGCCCGTGGCCTTGACCCGGCGGTCGACGGCGTCCTCGAGGACCTCCCGGACCACGGCGGTGCGCAGGGCGGCGCGGGACCGGGAGGGGTCGGAGCGCAGCGATGCCGCCAGGGGGCGGTGGGGGGAGGCGGGCGGGCGCATCGGGTCCGACACGGCAGTTGTCTCCTCGGCGCGGCACCGCCTCTGGCAGGGGCGGAGCGAACGGGCTGCCTCCCCGGCCCGGGTGCGGGAAGGGGCAGGCTTCAGGCGTCTCCCACCCTATTGCCTCCGGTGCGCCGGCCGGTCACGCCGGGTGCCCGCCGCCGCTGCCCGGGACCCGGCGGACCGGCGCGGTCACCCCGCGTCGGGCAGCTCCCGGCCCGCGCCGCCCGCGTCCGGCCGGTCCGTGCCGGGACGGCCCGGGTCCGGGGTCTCCGTGTCGGCGCGGGGCTGGGGCAGGACCGGCTGGAGGACGAGCATCCGTTCCACGAGGCGCAGGAACATCGACACGTCGCGTATCAGGTCGTCGGCGTCCCGGCTGCCCGCCGCCCCCCGGATGCCCGCCTCCGCCCGGGCACGGCGCCCGGCGCCCGAGGCGAACAGGGCGCTCCAGTCGGCGAGTTCGGGCGCGATCTCGGGGAGCACCTCCCAGGCGCTCCGGATGCGGGCCCGGGCCCGCGGGGTGCTCTCCGGCCGGCCGCGTGCCGCGAGCACGGCGGCGGCGGTGCGCAGGGCGGCGAGGTGGGCCGTCGCGTACCGCTCGTTCGGCGTTTCGAGGACGGTGGCCTCCTCCAGCCCGGCGCGGGCCTGGGCGAGCAGGTCCAGGGCGGCGGGCGGGGCGGAGCTCCGGCGGAGCACGGGGTGCACGTCGCTCGCCGGGCCGTTCAGTGAGGGGGCAGGGCCGGCTGCGCGGGGCCGCCGGGCGGCGGCTGCGGACGAGTGGGCCATGACGATCCTCCTGTCGTCTCCGTGACGGCACGTCCTGGCAGGAGGTGCCGTATGTGCCCATCGTGCGGTATGCCACTGACAATCCGTCCCGACCTGGACTTTTGATGCGATCGTGCGTTCGAGACCTGGTCGTCCGGTGAGCCGCCGGGCCCTGCGGTGACCACCCCGGACGGGGTGCTGTGAGAATCGGGACCATGGACAGCAGCAGCACCGCCTCGCCGGGCAGCAGCCGGCGCGAGGCCACCCGGCAGAAGCTCTACGAGGCGGCGGTCACCCTCATCGCCGAGCAGGGCTTCTCCGCGACCACCGTGGACGAGATCGCCGAGCGCGCCGGCGTCGCGAAGGGCACGGTCTACTACAACTTCGCCAGCAAGTCCGTCCTCTTCGAGGAGCTGCTGCGGCACGGAGTCGGACTCCTGACGGCCTCGCTGCGGGAGGCGGCGGAGCGGACGGAGCGGGAGGGCCGGGGCCGGGTCGACGCCCTGGACGCGATGGTCCGCGCGGGGCTCGTCTTCATCGACCGCTACCCCGCCTTCACCCAGCTCTACGTGGCCGAGCTGTGGCGGACCAACCGGGCCTGGCAGTCCACGCTGCTGGTGGTCCGGCAGCAGGCCGTCGCGGTGGTGGAGGGCGTGCTGCGCGACGGGGTGGCGAGCGGTGAGTTCAGCGAGGAGATCGACGTGCCGCTGACCGCCGCCGCGCTGGTCGGCATGGTCCTGGTGGCGGCGCTGGACTGGAAGTCGTTCCAGCCGGAGCGGTCCCTCGACGACGTGCACGCGGCCCTGTCCCGGCTGCTCCAGGGCCGGGTGAGCGGCCGCCGCTGAGGGCGGTCGGTCCGGACACGGAGAAACGCCGGTCCGTCGCCGGCCGCGTCCCCCGCGGGCCGCCGTCGGACCGGCGCCTTCCCGTACTCCCCCGTACGTTCCCCCGTGGACTTCCGTAGTGGTCGTCCCCCGGGCTCCCCCCGTGCCTCGCTCCCGCCGGCCGCGGCCGGCGGAAGGAGCGGATCGCGGGCCCGGCTCCGTTCCGGCGCCCCGTGTCGCCGGTGCCGGAGCCGTGCCCCTCTCCGTGCCTCCACTCTCTCGTCACCGCAGGTCGGAGCCCATCCGCGCGGGTACTCATCTCCTCGGCTAGGTACGGGTACTCAGTCCTGCGCACGCGTGCCCACCGGGCTGTGGCGCCGGCCGGTCACCCGCGCGTCCGTCGGGGTACTCGGCTCGGGCGGCCGCCCCCGTGCCCCGCACGGCCCCTCGGGCGGGACGGCCGGCGGCGGCGGATAAAGTCCCTGGCATGGCACGGATTGCGGTGATCGGCGCCGGGATGGGCGCGATGGCGGCCGCCGCCCGGCTGGCCGTCGCGGGCCACCGGGTGGCGGTGTACGAACGGACCGGGACGTACGGCGGGGCGGTGCGCCGCTTCGAGCGGGACGGCTTCTCCTTCGACACCGGTCCCGGTCTGCTGCCCCTGCCCGCGGTCTGGCGCGACCTGTTCGTCAAGACCGGCAAGGAGCCGCTGGAGTCCCGCGTCGAGCTGGTCCAGGTCGACCCGTCGTCACGCCACGTGTTCGCGGACGGCACGGCGGCCTCGCTGCCGAACGCCTCCCGGGCGGGCGTGGTCACCGCCCTCGACGAGGCGCTCGGCCGGCCCGCCGGGCAGCGCTGGGGCGATCTCCTGGTGCGGGCCCGGGACGCCTGGGAACGCACGCGCCGGCCGCTCCTCGAGGAGCCCCTGTGGCCCGACTGGCGGGTGCTGGCCGAACGCGAGCCCTATCCGGCCGTCCCCCACAAGCGGCTGCTGCGCACCCGGCGGGCCGGCACCCTCGCCGAGGTCGCCGCCTGGGAGCTGCGGGACACCCGCCTCGCCGCCCTGCTGGAGAGCCACGCGCTCGCGTACGGCCTGGATCCGCGGGCCGTCCCGGCGAACGCTGCCGTACTGCCGTACATGGAGCACGCCTTCGGCATGTGGTACGTCCGCGGCGGCCTGCGGGAGCTGGCGCGGGCGGTGTACGAACGCTGCCTGGACCGGCGGGTCGAGTTCCGCTTCGACACCGAGGTCACGGGGATCGCCGGCAGGGACGGCCGGGTGGTGGGCGTGGAGCTGGCCGACGGTGGGACGGACGAGGCGGAGATCGTGGTCGCCGGTGTGGCGCCCGGCGTGCTGGACCGCCTCGCCGGGGACACCGCGGTGCGCGGTGAGGGCGAGGTCCCGCCGCAGCGCGGGACGGCGACGAGCCGGGTCACGGTGCTGCTGGCACTGCGGGGCGGCCGTCCCGAGGGCACGGCGCACCGGACGGTGGTGCACGCGGAGGACCGTGCGGAGGAGCTGGACTCCCTGTTCGGTGCCGCGCCCGGTGCTCCCGCACGGCCGACCGTCACGGTCCTGCGGCCGGACGACCCGGGGCTGGTCCCCGGCCCGGACCACGAGGCGCTCACCCTCACCTCGACGGTGCCCGTGGGCGCCGGCACCGAGGGCCTCGCCGAGCGTCTCGTCGCCGTGGCCGAGCGGGCCGTGCCGGGCCTGCGGGAGCGCGTCCTGTGGCAGGAGGTGCGTTCCCCGGCCGACATCGCGGCGGAGACCGGAGCGGCGGGCGGCGCGATCCCGGCCCCGGCACTGGCGGCGGCCGGCGGACGGCTGCTGCACCCCGCCAACGGCACACGCCTGGCGGGGCTGTTCACGGCGGGCGGCTGGTCGCATCCCGGCGGTGGGCTCCCGCACGCGGGCATGTCGGGCGCGCTGGTCGCCGGACTCGTCGTGGAGGGACCGGACTTCCGGGGCTCGCAGTGACCCGGTGAGCGGCGGGGCCGTCACCGGGCCGGGAGCCGTCAGAAGCGGTACTGCTCGTCGTACCCCTGACTCGGGCCCTGCGCCTGGCCGTTGCCCTGGTACGGGTACGTCTGCTCCGGCGGGAGTTCGCCGCCGTACGGGTCCTCGGCGCTGCGCTGCTGCGGCACCCACACCCCGCCGGCCGGCGTCTCGCCGCCGTAGCCGCCGGGTGCTCCGGCGGGGTACTGGCCCTGCCCGTAGCCCTGCTGGTCGTACTGCGCCTGCGTCCCGCCGGTGGTGTCGTAGCCGCCGGTGTCGTACGCCCCGCCGCCGTAGGTGTGGGTGCCGATGTACGGGTCGGAGTAGGCGGCGTACTGCTGCTGCTGACCGGTGTCGTAGCCGTAGCCCTGCTGGCCGTAGCCGGAGTAGTCGTAGGCGTAGGACTGGTCGGGGCTCTGCGCGGCGGCCGGCGTCTGCCGGTCCTGGCCGTAGCCGGAGTCGTCGCCGTACACGCCGTACGAGCCGGTGTCGTCCGGCATGGGCTGCGGCGCGTAGACGGCGGTGGTCTCGGCGGGGCGGGCCGGGGTGAAGACGTCGTCGCGGTCGTAGTCGTCGTGGCCGTAGGAGGCGCCGTCGTGGCCCTGTGCGGGTTCCTCGTGGGCGCCGGGGGCGGCGTCGTCGGCCTCCAGGCCGGAGACCTCCAACGTCGGTTCCCGACGCGTCCGTTCGGGACGGCGGCGCTTGCTGCCCACCAGGCCCGCCGGGGCGTTGACCGCCCATCCGGCCTCGAAGCCGCGGCGGAACGACAGCGTGACGTAGGTCTGGCCGACGGCGAACGCGGCGGCACCCAGTCCGATGACGAGCACGTTGGACATCAGCACGCCGGCCACGACGCCGGCGAACCCGCCGAAGGCGAGCAGCCGCCAGCGCAACCGCGCCTTGTACTGCAGCAGCACCTCACCGAGCAGCCACAGCGCGACGATGCCGAACGCGATGTAGAGGACCGTCCAGCCCATGTACGCCCCTCTCCCAGTGGCCGTTACGCAGTGTGTCGCAAGTACGTGCGGCCGGTCTAGGCCCGCGGGGGGTGGTGCAGGCCCAGGTTCTCGTAGATTTCCAGCGTCGCCGTGGAGTTGTTCAGCGTGATGAAGTGCAGTCCGGGCACACCCTCGGCCAGCAGCCGCGCGCAGAACTCCGTGGCGAAGTCGATGCCAATGGAGCGTACAGCGGCCGGATCGTCCTGTGCCGCGAGGATCCGCTCTTTCAGCTCCGCCGGGAACGAGGCGTTGCTGAGTTTCGGCAACCTCTCCAGCATCTTCACACTGGTCACCGGCATGACCTCGGGGATGACCGGGGTCTCGCAGCCGGCCGCGGCGACCCGGTCGCGCAGGCGCAGGTACGACTCGGGCTGGAAGAACATCTGCGTGATCGCGTAGTCGGCGCCGGCCCGGCACTTGTCGACGAAGTGCGTGACGTCGGTGTCCCAGTCCGCGGAGCGCGGATGCATCTCCGGGAAGGCCGCCACACCGACGCAGAAGTCGCCGGACTCCTTGATCAGCCTGACCAGTTCGGCAGCGTAGGTCAGTCCCTCGGGGTGCGGGACCCAGTCGGCCGTCGGGTCGCCGGGCGGATCGCCGCGCACGGCCAGCATGTTGCGGATCCCCGCGTCGGCGTACTGGCCGATGATGTTGCGCAGCTCGGCGACGGAGTGGTTGACCGCGGTCAGGTGGGCGACCGGGGTCAGGGTCGTGTCGGCGACGATCTGCTCGGTCTCCTTGACCGTGCCCGCGCGGGTGGAACCGCCCGCGCCGTAGGTCACGGAGACGAAGTCGGGGGCGACCGCCTCCACCCTCCTGAGCGCGCTCCACAGGTTCCTCTCACCCTTGGGCGTCTTCGGCGCGGAGAACTCGAACGAGTACGTCGTCTTGCCGGCGGCGAGGATGTCCCGCACGGTGCGTGCGCGATCAGTCCTGGTGGATGCGGTTCCGAGGGCCATATGGGCAGGTTAGCCAGGGACCGGCGACCCCCCAACCGGATGGGGGACATTTGCCCTTTTTGTCGACTTGTTGTCCATCCCTTGGACACATGCCCCCGGCAACCGCGCCGGACGCGCTCCCGGCACCCGACCCGGCCTACGCCTGCCGCAGGCGCTTCGCGAACTCGGCCGCCGCCGCGCCGGGGTCGTCCGCCGCGGTGATGGCGCGGACGACGACGACCCGGCGGGCGCCCGCGTCCAGCACCTCGTCGAGGTTGCCGAGGTCGATGCCGCCGATGGCGAACCAGGGGCGGTCGGTGCCCAGGGAGGCGGTGTGGTGGACCAGACCGAGGCCGGGCGCGTGGCGGCCGGGCTTGGTGGGGGTCGGCCAGCACGGACCGGTGCAGAAGTAGTCCACGCCCTCCTGGACGGCGGCCGCGGCCGCCTCGGACTCGGCGTGCGTGGAGCGGCCGACGAGGACGTCGTCGCCGAGGATCGCCCGGGCGGCGGGCACCGGGAGGTCGCCCTGGCCGAGGTGCAGCACGTCGGCGCGGGCGGCGTGGGCGACGTCCGCCCGGTCGTTGACCGCGAGGAGCTTGCCGTGCCGGGCGCAGGCGTCGGCGAAGACCCGCAGGTGCTCCAGCTCCTCGGCGGCCTCCATGCCCTTGTCTCGCAGCTGCACGACGTCGACGCCGCCGGCCAGCACCGCGTCCAGGAACTCGGGCAGGTCGCCCTGGCTCCTGCGGGCGTCCGTGCACAGGTACAGCCGGGCGTCGGCGAGCCGGGCGCGGGCGGTGACGGCGGTCTCGGGCATACGTGTGTCCCCCCAGGTCGGTGGCGTACGGGCGCGGCGGGCGGCGTGGCAGGGCGCCGCGCGGGTCGCGGCCGTGGGGGGGGGGGGGGCCGGGGGGCCCCCCCCCCGGGGCGGGGGAGGCGAGGGCCGGGGCCCCGGGGGCGGCGGGGAC
>NZ_JBHXFL010000051.1:0-45576 GCF_042724095.1 Streptomyces sp. NPDC127100 | reverse complement strand
CGACTCTATCAGATCCTTTTCCGATCCGATTTCCTCGGTGCTTTCCAGGTTCCCGCTTTCGCGTTTCCCTTTCCGGCGGTTCCGACTTTATCAGAGATTCTGAGTCGGATTTCCCGCCCTCCGGGGCTGCTCCGAACCACGAGGTGGTCGGATGCCCGTCCGAGCGGAGTTGTAAACGTACTGGAGCGGGGCGCCCCGATGCAAATCGTGGCGCCCCGCTCCTCGTTCGGACGGCCCCTGGGCCGACGGTCCGTCAGACCTCCACGACCACAGGGAGGATCATCGGCCGGCGCCGGTACTTGTCCGAGACCCACTTGCCGAGGGTCCTGCGCACCAGCTGCTGGAGCTGGTGCGGTTCGACGACCCCGTCCTGGGCCGAGCGCTCCAGGGCCTCCGTGATCCGGGGCAGGACGTCGGCGAACGCCGAGTCCTCGATACCCGAACCGCGTGCCTGGACGTGCGGGCCACCGGTGATCTTGCCGGTGGAGGAGTCGACGACGACGAAGACCGAGATGATGCCCTCGTCGCCGAGGATCTTGCGGTCCTTGAGGGCCGGCTCCCCGACGTCGCCGACGGAGAGTCCGTCGACGTACACGTATCCCGCCTGGACCTTGCCGGCGATCTTCGCCTTGCCCTCGACGAGGTCGACGACGACTCCGTCCTCGGCGATGACGATGCGGTCGTGCGGGACGCCGGTCAGGGCGCCCAGTTCCGCGTTGGCCCGCAGGTGGCGCCATTCGCCGTGGACCGGCATCAGGTTCTTCGGGCGGCAGATGTTGTAGAAGTACAAAAGCTCGCCCGCGGACGCGTGGCCCGAGACGTGCACCTTGGCGTTGCCCTTGTGGACGACGCTGGCGCCCCACCGGGTCAGGCCGTTGATCACGCGGTAGACCGCGTTCTCGTTGCCCGGGATGAGGGACGACGCCAGGATCACCGTGTCGCCCTCGACGATGCGGATCTGGTGGTCCCGGTTGGCCATGCGGGACAGGGCCGCCATCGGTTCGCCCTGGGAGCCCGTGCAGACCAGCACGACCTCGCTGTCCGGCAGGTCGTCGAGGGTCTTGACGTCCACGACCAGGCCCGGCGGGACCTTCAGGTAGCCGAGGTCACGGGCGATGCCCATGTTGCGGACCATGGAGCGGCCGACGAACGCGACCCGGCGGCCGTACTCGTACGCGGCGTCCAGGATCTGCTGGATGCGGTGGACGTGGCTGGCGAAGCTCGCCACGATGATGCGCTTGCGCGCTCCGGCGAAGACCTGCCGCAGGACGTTGGAGATGTCGCGCTCGGGCGGGACGAAGCCCGGGACCTCGGCGTTCGTCGAGTCGGCGAGGAGGAGGTCGATGCCCTCCTCGCTCAGCCGGGCGAACGCGTGCAGGTCCGTGAGGCGGCCGTCCAGCGGAAGCTGGTCCATCTTGAAGTCGCCGGTGTGGACCGCCATGCCCGCGGGGGTGCGGATGGCGACGGCCAGCGCGTCCGGGATCGAGTGGTTCACCGCGACGAACTCGCAGTCGAACGGACCGATGCGCTCGCGGTTCCCCTCCGCCACCTCCAGGGTGTACGGGCGGATGCGGTGCTCCTGGAGCTTGGCCTCGATGAGGGCGAGGGTCAGCTTGGAGCCGATCAGCGGGATGTCCGGCTTCTCTCGGAGGAGGAAGGGGACGCCGCCGATGTGGTCCTCGTGGCCGTGGGTCAGGACGATGCCCTCGATGTCGTCGAGGCGGTCCCGGATGGACGTGAAGTCCGGCAGGATCAGATCGATTCCGGGCTGCTCCTCCTCGGGGAAGAGCACTCCGCAGTCGACGATCAGCAGGCGGCCGCCGTACTCGAAGACCGTCATGTTGCGGCCGATCTCGCCGAGGCCTCCCAGCGGAGTGACCCGGAGGCCGCCTGCGGGGAGCGCCGGGGGCCGGCCCAGTTCAGGATGCGGATGACTCAAAAGACTCTCCTCAACCACACGCGCCACGTACCGGTGGGCACGTGGCGCGCGTGACGTTCGTGCAGAAGCAGTTGTCGTAGTGGGGTGCAGGCACCGGTGGCCTGCGTATTCAGTTGTGAAGCCGTTGTGGCACCTGGCGGTGCGGTGGTGCGAAGTCCGTTGTCAGAGCTGTACCCCGCCGGCAGCAAGATCGATCTTGAGCTGCTCCGTCTCCTCCGCCGTGAGCTCGACCATGGGCGCGCGCAGGGGGCCCGCGGGCAGGCCCTGGAGGGTGAGCGCGGCCTTGGTGGTCATGACGCCCTGGGTGCGGAACATGCCGGTGAAGACCGGGAGCAGCTTCTGGTGGATCTCCAGCGCCTTCTGCACGTCCCCCGTGACGAAGGCGTCCACCATGGCGCGCAGCTCGGGGGTGACGACGTGGCCGACGACCGAGACGAAACCGACCGCGCCGACCGAGAGCAGCGGGAGGTTGAGCATGTCGTCGCCGGAGTACCAGGCGAGGCCGGAGCGCGCGATGGCCCAGCTCGCGCGGCCGAGGTCGCCCTTGGCGTCCTTGTTGGCGATGATCCGCGGGTGCTGCGCGAGGCGGACGAGCGTCTCCGTGTTGATCGGGACGCCGCTGCGGCCGGGGATGTCGTAGAGCATGACGGGCAGCTCGGTGGCATCGGCGATGGCCGTGAAGTGGCGGTACAGGCCCTCCTGCGGGGGCTTGTTGTAGTACGGCGTGACCAGCAGCAGGCCGTGGGCGCCGGCGCGCTCGGCGGCGCGGGCCAGCTCGATGCTGTGCTGCGTGTTGTTCGTACCGACTCCGGCGACGACGTGGGCGCGGTCGCCGACGGCCTCCAGGACGGCTCGTACGAGGTCCGTTTTCTCCGCGTCGCTGGTGGTGGGGGACTCGCCGGTGGTGCCGTTGACGATCAGGCCGTCGTTGCCTGCGTCCACCAGGTGGGCGGCGAGCCGCTGCGCGCCGTCGAGGTCGAGTGCGCCGTCCGCCGCGAAGGGCGTGACCATGGCGGTGAGGACCCGCCCGAAGGGGGTCTGCGGAGTGGAGGTCGGAGCCATGGGTTACACGCTACTCGTTGCTCAGGGCGGGGTCTGCCCTCGGGGGAGGCGGCAGGTCGGCGGGGAGGTGGAGCCCGGCACTGCCTGCTCGGGGGTTCAAGCAGTGCCGGGTCCCTTTGATCAGGCTAGATGAACTTCTCCAAATGCCGCAATCGGGACACTTCAGGCGGCTGATGCGCACATCCGTGCCCGGTCGGGCGCTCGGAGGCGTTACGGAGCCACGCGCCCGTTCGCGTTGAAGGCGGCGTAGGTGAGCGGCATGAGCCGCGCCCACTCCTGCTCCATCTTCTCCCCCACCATCTCGATCTCCCGCTGCGGGAAGGAGGGCACCTTCGCCAGCTCGTGCTGGGTGCGCAGGCCGAGGAAGTGCATCAGCGAGCGGGCGTTGCAGGTGGCGTACATCGAGGAGTACAGGCCGACGGGGAGCACCGAGCGGGCCACCTCGCGGGCGACGCCGGCGGCGAGCATCTCCTGGTACGTCCGGTAGGCCTGGCGGTAGGAGTCCTCCATCGACCGGCTCACCAGTTCGTGCTGCTCGGCGGTGCCCTCGACGAAGACGTACTTGCCCGGGCGGCCCTGCTGGACCAGCTTGCGCTCGGCGCCCGGCACGTAGAAGACCGGCTGGAGCTCCCGGTAGCGGCCGGACTCCTCGTTGTAGGACCAGCCGACGCGGTGCCGCATGAACTCGCGGAACACGAAGATCGGGGCGCTGATGAAGAAGGTCATCGAGTTGTGCTCGAACGGGCTGCCGTGCCGGTCCCGCATCAGGTAGTTGATCAGGCCCTTCGAGCGCTCCGGGTCCTTGTTCAGCTCGTCCAGGGACTGCTCCCCGACGGTCGAGACGCGGGCTGCGAACAGCACGTCGGAGTCGGTGGCGCTGTTCTTGACCAGCTCGACGGTGATGTCGCTGCGAAGGTCGATCTTGAGATCGTCGGCGGGGGTGTCGGTCACGGGTGGAGGGCCTTCCCATCTTGTCGCTTGGCGAGGCCACTCTACGTCCCGCCAAACGGGGCGTTCGGTGCCGTGCCGCGATGAAGTCGGTGAAAGAGGGCACCCGCGGGGGCGTTCGTTCGTCTGTATGAGTAACAGCGATTCGCTTGATCCCTGAAGGGAGACGCACCTCCGATGATCCGCCGGCGTGAACCCGTGCCGTTCGCCTTCGTCGCCGAAGCCGACAGGTTCCGCAGCAATGTCACTCCCCCGCCCCGCGAGCGGGCGTCCTTCGGCCAGTTGGCCGGGCGCTGGCTCCTCGGTCTCACCGTGGTCGCCGGGATCGCGGGGTCCCTGCTGATCGGGATGCCCGCGTTGTCGGCCGACCAGCCCTCGTCACAGCATCAGCAGTCACAGGCGTCCGACGGGCGCTGAGACGGCACCGGCCGGTCCTGACTCCATCCGGGCCCCGAAGGTGGTGACCGGACACACAGGTCGGTAGCCTCACCGGGCACAGCACACGCCATGGAACGAGTGAGGACCAGCCGTGCCCCTGCCCTTCCTGACGGCCGACCGCGCCTTCGACGCGGTCGAGGACGTCGCACTGCCGCACGACGACCGCGACCAGTGGCGTCGGCCCTACCGGCCGGGGCCCTGGCGGGTGGGGGTGGCGGCGCTGACGCTGCTGCTCGCCTCGTTCGTGCTGTTCGCGGCGGTCATCATCGCGGTGACGGACTCGCCGTCCTCGGCCGGCGTGGTCTTCGCCGTCGCCCTCGTCATGATCGTCTGTGCCCTGCGGCTGCTGCGCATGGGTGCGTGGGTGAGCGCGCGGGGCGTGCGCCAGGTGGGGTTCTTCACCACCCGCACGGTGGCCTGGCAGCAGGTCGCCAGCGTGCGGACCGTGCAGCAGCCGGTCCGGTGGCTGGGTCTGCCGCGCACGGTGCAGGGCCAGGCGCTGCTCCTCGTACGGAAGGGCCGGGCAGCGGACACCGTGCCCGTGCTGATGACCAGCCACAACGCGGACTTCCTCGCGCGGCCGGAGGCCTTCGACCGGGCCACCGGCATTACGGGTCTCTCAGGCCGCCTCGACCTGCTTGTGGTCGTGCAGGGCGATCGCCCGCTGCATCGCCTTGCGGGCGCGCGGGGTGTCGCGGGCGTCCTGGTAGGCGACGGCGAGCCGGAACCAGCTGCGCCAGTCGTCCGGAGCCGCCTCCGTCTCGGCCTTGCGGCGGGCGAAGACCTCGTCGGCCGAGTCGCGGTCGATGCGGCCGCTGGGGGTGCGCTTCAGCTCGTCGACCGGCAGTCCGCCCTCGGCGTCCAGTTCGGCGGCGAGCTGGTTGGCGCGGCGGACGAACTGGGTGTTCTTCCACAGGAACCACACGCCGATCACCGGCAGCACCAGCACCGCCACACCGAGGGTCACGGTGACGGGGGTGCCGGCGTCGATGAGCATCACACCGCGGCTGCCGACCAGGGCGAAGTAGAAGACCAGGACGGCGGCCGTGATGACGTAGGAGATCTTCGCGCGCACGGTTCAGCCCAGGTCCAGGAAGTGTTCCAGGCCGAAGGTGAGGCCCGGAGTGCTCACCACGCGCCGGGCGCCGAGCAGGATGCCCGGCATGAAGCTGCTGTGGTGCAGGGAGTCGTGCCGGACGGTGAGGGTCTCGCCCTCGCCGCCGAGCAGGACCTCCTGGTGCGCGAGCAGGCCGCGCAGGCGGACCGCGTGCACCGGGACGCCGTCCACGTCCGCGCCGCGGGCACCGTCGAGGGCGGTGGCAGTGGCGTCGGGCGCCGGAGCGACGCCTGCCTTCTGCCGTGCCTCGGCGATGAGCTGGGCGGTGCGCGTGGCGGTGCCGCTGGGGGCGTCCACCTTGTTCGGGTGGTGCAGCTCGACGACCTCGACGGACTCGAAGTACGGGGCGGCGATCTGCGCGAACTTCATGGTGAGCACGGCCCCGATGGAGAAGTTGGGCGCGATGAGCACGCCCGTCTCCGGGGAGCCGTCGAGCCAGCCCCTCAGCCGCGCGAGGCGCTCGTCGGTCCAGCCCGTGGTGCCGACGACGGCGTGGATGCCGTGGCCCACGCAGAACTCGAGGTTGTCCATGACGGACGCCGGGGTGGTCAGCTCGACCGCGACCTGTGCGCCGCTGCCGGTCAGCGTCTCCAGGGAGTCGCCGCGGCCCAGGGCGGCGACCAGTTCCATGTCCTCGGCGGCCTCGACCGCCCGCACCGCCTCGGAGCCGATACGGCCCTTGGCGCCGAGGACGGCCACGCGCAGCTTGCTCATGTCTGTTGCTTCCTTACCGGAGGGGGTTAGGCGACGGCGTCGTGCAGCCTGGACGCCTGCTTGTCCTTCAGCGGGCCGATGACCGACAGCGAGGGCCGCCGTCCCAGGACGTCGCGGGCGACGGCGCGGACGTCGTCCGGCGTGACCGAGGCTATCCGGGCCAGCATGTCGTCGACGGACATCTGCTCGCCCCAGCACAGCTCGCTCTTGCCGATGCGGTTCATCAGCGCGCCGGTGTCCTCCAGGCCGAGGACGGTGGAGCCCTGGAGCTGGCCGACGGCGCGGCCGATCTCGTCGTCGGACAGTCCGTTCTCGGCGACGTGGTCCAGTTCGTCGCGGCAGATCTTCAGCACGTCGTGGACCTGGGAGGGCCGGCAGCCCGCGTACACCCCGAAGAGACCGCAGTCGGCGAAGCCCGAGGTGTACGAGTACACGCTGTAGGCCAGGCCGCGCTTCTCGCGGACCTCCTGGAAGAGGCGGGAAGACATGCCGCCGCCGAGGGCGGTGTTGAGGACGCCCAGGGCCCAGCGGCGTTCGTCGGTGCGGGCCAGGCCCGGCATGCCGAGGATGACGTGCGCCTGCTCGGTCTTGCGGCCGACGAGCTCGACGCGGCCCGCGGTGCGCAGGCTGCGCCGGCCGTCGCGGGGGGTGATCGGCACGGCCACGGGGTCCTTGAAGGCGCCGGCCTTCTCGAAGGCGGCGCGGACCTGGCGTACGACCTTGTTGTGGTCGACGTTGCCGGCGGCGGCGACCACCAGGTGGGTCGGGTCGTAGTGCTTCCTGTAGAAGCGGCGGATGCGGTCGGCGGTGAGGGCGTTGACCGTGTCGACCGTGCCGAGGACGGGGCGGCCGAGGGCGCTGTCGCCGAACATGGTGTGCGCGAACAGGTCGTGCACGCAGTCGCCCGGGTCGTCCTCGGTCATCGCGATCTCTTCGAGGATGGCGCCGCGCTCGACGTCGACGTCCTCCTCGCGGATCAGGGAGCCGGTCAGCATGTCGCAGACGACGTCGATGGCGAGCGGCAGGTCGGTGTCGAGCACGCGCGCGTAGTAGCACGTGTACTCCTTGGCCGTGAACGCGTTCATCTCGCCGCCGACCGCGTCGACGGCGGAGGAGATGTCCAGGGCGCTGCGCCTGCGCGTGCCCTTGAAGAGCAGGTGCTCCAGGTAGTGGGTGGCGCCGTTCAGGGCCGGGGTCTCGTCGCGGGAGCCGACGTGCGCCCAGATGCCGAAGGTCGCCGAGCGGACCGAGGGCAGGGTCTCGGTGACGATGCGCAGGCCGCCCGGGAGGGTGGTCTTGCGGACCGTGCCGGTGCCGTTCTCGCCCTTGATGAGGGTTTGGGTACGGGCGACGGCCCGCGCCTCCGAGGAGGTGCGGGCCGTCGCCTTGGAGCCACGGGACGTCACTGGTCGGCGTCGTCCTTCTTGTTCTCGTCGGAGCCTTCCTCGCCCTCGATCACGGGGATCAGGGAGAGCTTGCCGCGGGAGTCGATCTCGGCGATCTCGACCTGGACCTTCTGGCCCACGCCGAGCACGTCCTCGACGTTCTCCACGCGCTTGCCGCCGGCGAGCTTGCGGATCTGCGAGATGTGCAGCAGACCGTCCTTGCCCGGCAGCAGGGAGACGAACGCGCCGAAGGTCGTCGTCTTCACGACGGTGCCCAGGTAGCGCTCGCCGACCTCGGGCATCGTCGGGTTGGCGATGCCGTTGATCGTGGTGCGGGCGGCCTCGGCGGCCGGGCCGTCGGCGGCACCGATGTAGATCGTGCCGTCGTCCTCGATCGTGATCTCGGCGCCCGTGTCCTCCTGGATCTGGTTGATCATCTTGCCCTTGGGGCCGATGACCTCACCGATCTTGTCGACGGGGATCTTCACGGTGATGATCCGCGGCGCGTTCGGGGACATCTCGTCCGGCGTGTCGATCGCTTCCATCATCACGTCGAGGATGTGGAGGCGGGCGTCACGGGCCTGCTTGAGGGCTGCGGCCAGGACGGAGGCGGGGATGCCGTCCAGCTTGGTGTCGAGCTGGAGGGCCGTCACGAACTCCTTGGTGCCGGCGACCTTGAAGTCCATGTCGCCGAAGGCGTCCTCCGCACCGAGGATGTCGGTGAGGGCGACGTAGTGCGTCTCGCCGTTGATCTCCTGGGAGATCAGGCCCATGGCGATACCGGCGACGGGGGCCTTCAGCGGCACACCGGCGTTCAGCAGCGACATGGTGGAGGCGCAGACCGAGCCCATGGACGTCGAGCCGTTGGAGCCGAGGGCCTCGGACACCTGGCGGATCGCGTAGGGGAACTCCTCGCGCGTCGGCAGCACCGGCACGATGGCGCGCTCGGCGAGGGCGCCGTGGCCGATCTCGCGGCGCTTCGGGGAGCCGACGCGGCCGGTCTCGCCGACGGAGTAGGGCGGGAAGTTGTAGTTGTGCATGTAGCGCTTGCGGGTCACCGGGGAGAGGGTGTCCAGCTGCTGCTCCATGCGGAGCATGTTCAGGGTGGTGACGCCCAGGATCTGGGTCTCGCCACGCTCGAACAGGGCGGAGCCGTGGACCCGCGGGATGGCCTCGACCTCGGCGGCCAGGGTGCGGATGTCGGTGACACCGCGGCCGTCGATGCGGGTCTTCTCCTTGATGACGCGCTCGCGGACCAGGGACTTGGTCAGCGCGCGGTACGCGGCGGAGATCTCCTTCTCGCGGCCCTCGAACTCCGGCAGGAGCTTCTCGGCGGCGAGCGCCTTGACGCGGTCCAGCTCGGCCTCGCGGTCCTGCTTGCCGGCGATGGTGAGCGCCTGGGCGAGCTCGGGGCGGACGGCGGCGGTCAGGGCCTCCAGGACGTCGTCCTGGTAGTCCAGGAAGATCGGGAACTCGCCGGTCGGCTTGGCGGCCTTCGCGGCGAGGTCGGCCTGGGCGCGGCACAGCACCTTGATGAAGGGCTTCGCGGCCTCGAGACCGGCGGCGACGACCTCCTCGGTGGGGGCCTCGGCACCGCCCTCGACGAGCTTGATGGTCTTCTCGGTGGCCTCGGCCTCGACCATCATGATCGCGACGTCGCCGTCCTCCAGGGCGCGGCCCGCGACGACCATGTCGAAGACGGCGTCCTCGAGCTCGGTGTGCGTCGGGAAGGCCACCCACTGGCCGCGGATCAGCGCGACGCGGACGCCGCCGATCGGGCCGGAGAAGGGCAGGCCGGCCAGCTGCGTCGACGCGGACGCGGCGTTGATCGCCACGACGTCGTACAGGTGGTCGGGGTTGAGCGCCATGATCGTGGCGACGACCTGGATCTCGTTGCGCAGGCCCTTCTTGAAGGACGGGCGCAGCGGGCGGTCGATGAGGCGGCAGGTGAGGACGGCGTCCTCGGACGGCCGGCCCTCGCGGCGGAAGAAGCTGCCGGGGATCTTGCCGGCGGCGTACATCCGCTCCTCGACGTCCACCGTGAGCGGGAAGAAGTCGAGCTGGTCCTTGGGGTTCTTGGAGGCGCTGGTGGCCGACAGCACCATGGTGTCGTCGTCCAGGTACGCCACGGCGGAACCGGCGGCCTGCTTGGCCAGGCGGCCCGTCTCGAAGCGGATGGTGCGGGTGCCGAAAGCGCCGTTGTCGATCACGGCTTCGGCGTAGTGGGTCTCGTTCTCCACTAGTGTTTTCTCCTCGTCTTCGTCCCTCCTCGCCCGTGTGGCGGGGGGACGTCTGCGGAGAAGCGCTCCGTCCTGTGCGGGCCGGTCTTCGATCGAAGCACCCGGGGCACATTCCCCGGGGGCCACTACCGAGGACCGGCGGCGGCGAGGCGCGCTTCTCCTCGTTTCGTTCGGTGTGCGTGGTGTGCCCCGCCCGATACGGCGGGTACCCATCACGCTGTGTCGTACGTCCTGTGTTGTGCTACCACACTACAAAGCGGCGGTGACACCTCGCACGTACAGCAAAGGGAGCGGCCCCCGAACGATGGGAACCGCTCCCTCCACGGCGTCCTACTTGGCGCCCGCCGCACCGCGGCGGATGCCGAGGCGCTCGACCAGCGCACGGAAGCGCTGGATGTCCTTCTTGGCGAGGTACTGCAGCAGCCGGCGGCGCTGACCCACGAGGATCAGCAGGCCACGGCGGGAGTGGTGGTCGTGCTTGTGGGTCTTGAGGTGCTCGGTCAGGTCGGAGATCCGACGGGACAGCAGCGCGACCTGGACCTCGGGGGAACCGGTGTCGCCCTCCTTGGTACCGAACTCGGAGATGATCTGCTTCTTGACGGCGGCGTCGAGCGACACGCGTACTCCTCTTTGGGTCTGTGACTGGCCTTCGAGTGCCCCCGGTCTGCGTCTCGGGGGATCTTCCGTGACTCGGAAGGCGGGGATCCGCTGGGCGCGGCCTCCAGGGCACCGGGCTCCGGGGGCGCGTACACAAACGGCCGTCACACAGCGTACCAGCCTGTGCGGACGCCGCTGTCCGTGGGCTCGGGGCCGGGTCGTCACTCGTGCCGGTACGGACATCGGCAAACCGCTGAGCTGGGAGAACCCCGGGAAGTAGGGTGGCCGCGCATCCCGTTGGCACCGCAGGAAGGACCGAGCCCCGATGGCCGACGCCGAGAACGCCGAGAGCACCGAGAACGCCGAAGCGAAGGCGCGCAAGGAGCGGGAGAGGGACGAGCTGTACTCCCTCGACATCTCCGGCGTCGAGTGGCACAGCGCGCCCGGCACCGAGGAGCACGAGGAGCGGGTGGAGATCGCCTATCTTCCGGCCGGTGCCGTCGCCATGCGGTCGTCGCTCGACCCGGACACCGTGTTGCGGTACACGGAGGCGGAGTGGCGCGCGTTCGTGCTCGGCGCGCGGGACGGGGAATTCGACCTGGAGCCGGCGCCGGGGAACGGCGCGGGCTGAGGCGGGCGGGGCGGCACGGTGTGCGCCGCCCCGCGGGCTGGGCGGCGGGCGCGCGCCCCGCGCCGCCGGGGGTACCGGCGGTCAGTCGCTGGTCATCGACCGCGCCGCGGCATACACGTCGAACACCGCGAGCGCGAGGGGGATCAGGGTCAGGAGGACGAAGGCCTCCGCGATCTCCGTGAAACGGCCCCAGAAGGGCGTGACCCCGCGGCGGGAGGTGATCAGGCCGATGGCCGTGACCAGGGCGACGGCCGCGGCGACGGCCGCCGCGAGCCACACGCTGCGGATGTCGAGGGCGGCGGTGTCGCCCTGGAGGGCGTCGCGCCAGTACTCCATCGGCGGATTCATCGCGAGGCCGAGCCCGAGGAAGACGAGCGACCCGAGTCCGGCGGCCAGCGTGGCGGCGACCTGCGTGGTGTAGCGGAACAGGTGGGCGCGCATCAGCATCGCGATCCCGGTGGCCAGGGCGAGGAGCTGGGCCCACACGTCGGCGGAGAAGCTGAGGACGATCGCCGCGCCGACCGAGAGGAGCGCACAGCCGCCGACCAGTCCCGCGAGGAGTTCGTGGCCGCGGCGGGCCTGCGCGGCGACGCGTTCGGCGTCGACGGGTTCCGGGGAGACCATCTCGTCCGTCGTGTAGGAGCCGCGCGAGCCGTTGGGCAGTTCGAAGCCGATCGGCAGCCGGGCGAAGCGCATGGACAGACCGGGCAGGAAGGCCAGTGCGCACACCGACAGGGGGGCGCAGATCGCGGCCGTCTCCCTGGGCTCGAGGTGGGTCAGCATCGCGACGAAGGTCGTGAGGAGACCGATCGTGGCGGAGAAGACGAACGCCACGAAGGGGCTGTCGCCGCCCGGCGACACGAGTGTCAGCACGACGGAGGCGACCAGGACCGCGGCACAGGCGAGGAGGAACTGGAGCCGTCCGATGCCCTGCCCGTCGGCGAGCGGCAGCAGCCCCGAGCCCGCCACGGCGATGTTCGGCAGGGCACCCAGCCCCAGCGCGACCGCGGAGCCGCGGTCGTCGTACACCCGGGCGCGGACGCACGCGAAGGTGACCAGCAGGACACCGGTGACCGCGGCGATGATGCCCTGGAGGCTGTGCATGTCGTGGTGGACCTGCGAACTCCACGCCACGAAGGCGAGCAGCACCGGGAGCACTCCCGCCCCGATCAGGCCGGCGGTGCGCGTGAGCTCGCCGTCCCAGAGGGCGCGGTCGCGGGTGACCGCCGAGGCGACCGCCTCCGAGACGTCGTCGATGACGGCGGGGGGCAGGGACTCGGCGAAGGGCCGCAGCGTGAGCAGTTCCCCGTCCAGGATGCGCTGGGCCGCGAACGACCGGGCGCTGTCGAGGACGGTGCCGTCGCGGCGCACGAGGTGGTAGCCGACGGGCCCGCCTTCGGCGGGGCTCTGCTGGGAGAACCTCAGGATCTCCGGGTAGAGGTCGGCGACCGGTACGTCGTCGGGCAGTGCCACGTCGATGCGGCTGTCGGGAGCCACGATGGTGACCCGGCAGAAGCCAAGTCCCGTACCTGACCCCGCTGGGACTGTGCTGCCCGGTCCGCCGGCCGCGCCGGCCGGCGCGGAGGCCGTCATGCTCACCTGCTGTTCCCCCTCGTCGGTAATACGGTACGGCGCGGTACCGTTGCGCCTCGCCCACCGTCGGCCGTCGCGCCGGGCCGTTCCGTGCCGCCCGCGACCCCGGCCGATTCGCAACTGTTCACACGTCTCACGGGCACCCTATCGTCCGCCGTCGCCGGCGGGAGTCAGTAGGATCGCCCTTCGCGATCGACGTGCGCCGGACACGGGGCGGCGGGCGGAACGGATCGGCCGGGCAAGGGAATTGGTGCGAAGTGAGCCACATCGTCGTCAAGCGCCCACCACGGGCACTGCCGAAGGACGTGCCCACGCAGGAGGTCGTGCTCCAGCCACCGCCCGAGCTCCCGCGCGGGCAGACCGAGGGCGCCCTGATGCAACTCCTGCCCATGCTCGGCATGGGCGGGTCCGTGGTCTTCTTCTTCAATCCCCAGGCCCAGCCGTTCATGAAGATCATGGGCATGGTGATGGTGGCCTCCACGATCGCCATGGGCGTCGCGATGCTGGTCCGCTACCGCCGGGGCAACCAGGGGCAGATGGCCGACATGCGCCGGGACTACCTGCGTTACCTGTCCCAGGCCCGGCAGTCCGCCCAGACGACGGCGCGCGTCCAGCGCGACGCCCAGTACTACCTGCATCCTTCACCGGAGCAACTGTGGGCGCTGGTCGCCGAGGGCAGCCGGGTGTGGGAACGCCGCGCCGGTGACGAGGACTTCGGCCAGGTGCGGGTGGGCCTCGGCCCACAGGCCCTGGCCACTCCCCTGATCGCCCCGGAGACGGCCCCCGTCGACCAGTTGGAGCCGCTGACCACGGGCGCCATGCAGCGCTTCCTGGTCACGCACAGCACCCTCGACGACCTGCCGATGGCGGTCTCGCTGCGCGCCTTCTACCACGTGACGGTCAGCGGCGAGCCGGGCACCGTGCGCGCCACCGCCCGCGCCGTCACCGCCTCGCTCGCCTCGCTGCACTCCCCCGACGACCTGGTCATCGCCGTGGCCACCGGCCGGGAGTCCACCGGGGAGTGGGAGTGGAGCAAGTGGCTCCCGCACGTGCAGTCCCGGGGCGCCGCGGACGGCGCGGGAAGCATCCGCCTGGTCACGACCGACCCGGTGGAGCTGGAGGACCTGCTCGCCGACCGGCTCCAGGGGCGCCCCCGCTTCCACCCGGACGGGCAGCCCGTGCCCGACCAGCCGCACCTGGTCGTCGTGCTCGACGGGGTCTCGCTGCCGCCGACTTCCCTGCTGGCCAGCCCGGAGGGCATGCAGGGCGTCACGGTGCTGGAGGTCATGCCCGGAAGCCTCACCAGCGGCCGCGGCGACCTCTCGATCGTCGTCCACCCGAAGGAGCTGCGCCTGGAGTCGGCGCACGGCATGGTCTACGAGGGCACGCCCGACGGCCTGTCGTACGAGGCCGCCGAGGCCCTGGCGCGGCAGCTCGCGCCGCTGCGCATGGCGTCGGGCGGGGACGACGACGAACCGCTGCTCGCCAACCTGGAGTTCACCGACCTGCTGAACCTCGGTGACGCGGCCTCCGTCGACACCCGGCGCACCTGGCGGCCCCGTTCGCAGTCGGAGCGGCTGCGGGTGCCGATCGGCGTCGGCGAGGACGGCCGGCCCGTGATGCTCGACCTGAAGGAGGCGGCGCAGGAGGGCATGGGCCCGCACGGCCTGTGCGTCGGCGCGACCGGCTCCGGAAAGTCCGAGCTGCTGCGCACGCTGGTCCTGGGCCTGGCCGTCACGCACTCCTCCGAGACGCTCAACTTCGTGCTGGCGGACTTCAAGGGCGGTGCCACCTTCGCGGGCATGGCGCAGATGCCCCACGTGGCGGCCGTCATCACCAACCTCGCGGACGACCTGACGCTCGTCGACCGGATGGGCGACTCGATCCGCGGTGAGCTCAACCGCCGGCAGGAGATGCTCCGCGACGCGGGCAACTACGCCAACATCCACGCGTACGAGAAGGCCCGCGCCGCCGGTGCCGCGCTCCAGCCGATCCCGTCCCTCGTCCTGGTGATCGACGAGTTCAGCGAACTGCTGACCGCAAAGCCGGACTTCATCGAGATGTTCGTGCAGATCGGCCGCATCGGCCGGTCGCTGGGCGTGCATCTGCTGCTGGCCTCGCAGCGGCTGGAGGAGGGCCGTCTGCGCGGGCTGGAGACCTATCTGTCGTACCGGATCGGTCTGCGCACCTTCTCGGCGGCCGAGTCGCGCGCCGCGCTCGGCGTCCCCGACGCCTACGAACTGCCGAACGTCCCCGGCTCCGGTTTCCTCAAGTTCGGCACGGACGAGATGGTCCGCTTCAAGGCCGCGTACGTGTCGGGTGTGTACCGCACGAGCGCTCAGCAGACGGCGTCCTTCGGGGGGCCGCTCCCGGTCGACCGGCGGCCGGTGCTGTTCACCGCCGCCCAGGTGCCGGTGCGGTACCTGGCGGTTCCCGCGCAGCGCGAGGAGACGCGGGAGGAGACGGACGAGGCGCTCGCCGACACGGTGCTCGACGTCATCGTGCGGCGCCTGGAGGCGCAGGGGCCGGCCGCCCACCAGGTGTGGCTGCCGCCGCTGGACAGCCCGCCGTCGCTCGACACGCTGCTGCCGGGTCTCGCGGAGGTGCCGGGCCGCGGCCTGACCCAGCCCGGTTACGAGGGCGCGGGACGCCTGGTGGTGCCCGTCGGTCTCGTCGACAAGCCGTACGAGCAGCGCCGTGACCCGCTGTGGGTGGACTTCGGCGGCGCGGCCGGCCACATGCAGATCCTCGGCGGTCCGCAGTCCGGCAAGTCGACGCTGCTCCGCTCGATCATCGCGTCCTTCGGTCTCACCCACACCCCGTACGAAGTGCAGTTCTACGCGCTGGACTTCGGTGGCGGCGGCCTGTCCGCCGTGTCGGGCCTGCCGCACGTGGGCGGGGTGGCCTCACGTCTGGACCCCGAGCAGGTACGGCGGACGGCGGCCGAGGTGTACGGCGTCATGACCCGTCGCGAGGAGTACTTCCGCAGCGCCGGCATCTCCTCGATCGCGGAGTTCCGCAGCCGCCGCGCGCGGGGCGACATCTCCGTGACGGATCAGCCCTGGGGCGACGTCTTCCTGGTCATCGACGGCTGGGGCAACTTCCGCACGGACTACGAGGCGCTGGAGCCGTACGTCCTGGACATCGCGGCGCGCGGTCTCGGCTACGGCATCCACCTGATCCTCACGGCGTCCCGTTCCATGGAGGTCCGCAGCAACCTCAAGGACCAGCTGATGAACCGGCTGGAACTGCGGCTCGGCGACCCCATGGACTCCGAGTTCGACCGCAAGGTCGCGGCCAACGTGCCGACGGGCGTGCCGGGCCGTGGCCAGACCCCGCAGAAGCAGCACTTCATGGCGGCGGTGCCGCGCATCGACGGCCTGTCCTCCGACACGGACCTGGCGGAGGCGACGCAGGCGCTCGGCACGGAGGTCTCCCGGCACTGGCAGCAGCCCGGTGCCCCGGCGGTGCGGCTGCTGCCGCGGGAGTTCCCGGCGCACCAGCTTCCGCCCGGCGACCGGTTCCCCCGCCGCGGTGTCTCCTTCGCGCTCGACGAGGAGAACCTCGAGCCGGTGTTCGTGGACTTCGAGCAGGACCCGTTCCTCCTGGTGTTCGGCGAGAGCGAGTCCGGCAAGTCGAACCTGCTGAGGCTTCTCATCCAGCGGATCACCGAGCGCTACGACGGGGACGGCTGCAAGCTGTTCGTCGTCGACAACCGGCGCTCCCTGCTGGGCGTGACCCCGACCTCGCACCTGGCCGAGTACGTCCCGATGTCGAACCAGATGCAGCACCACATGGACGCGCTCGCCGAGCTGATGCAGCGCCGCACCCCGACCGCCGACGTCACGCCGGAGCAGTTGCGTGACCGCAGTTGGTGGAACGGCCCGACGATCTACGTCATCGTCGACGACTACGACCTGGTGGCCACGTCGAGCGGCAACCCGCTGGCGGGCCTGACCGAGATGCTGCCCTTCGCCCGGGACGTCGGCGTCCGCTTCATCATCGCCCGCTCCACGGCGGGCGCGGGCCGCGCCGGTTACGAGTCCTTCATGCAGCGCATCAAGGAACTCGGCGCCCAGGGCGTCGTTCTCAGCGGCGACCCGGCCGAGGGCGATCTGCTCGGTGGAGTACGGCCGCGCCAGATGCCACCGGGGCGGGGCGTGTTCGTGTCCCGGCGCCGGGGCAAGCCGCTGGTGCAGGTGGGTCTGGTGCAGGACGGCGACGGACGGTGACGGTCGTCCGCAGGGTCGGGCTCTACTGCGTGCTTCCCCTGGTGCTCGCCCTGACCGCCGCCTACATCTGGTACCGGCAGAGCGACACGGGCCGGGGATGGCGCTACGAGGACAAGCTCGCGTCCTACTGCGGCGGCCTGATTCCGTACGACGAGTCGGCGGTCTTCACCGGCCTCGACACCGAGGCCGGCCTCTCTCGGGACGGGGAGTACGGATACGGCGCGGACCGCTTCCGCTCGTGCCAAGTGGCGGATCTGACCGTGTCCGTCGGGCTGATCCCCGCCGACGCGGCTGTCTCGGGCACGCGTGACGGCATGCTGAGCATGCTGGGCGGCGGTTCCCCGGACAGGCTCCCCGTGGCGCTGGGCGGCGGTTGGCGCGGTTACACGGACCTGCGGAACACGGGCGTCGTGCTGCCCTGCGCCGGCAAGGACGCGTCCCTGGTGGTGAGCGTCGCCGGCGACGCGTCCCACGAGGACGCCGAGGAGGGCCGGGCGGTGGGACGGCTCGCCGCGGCCGTCGCCCGCGAGGCGGCCGAAACGGAGTCGTGCGTGACGACTCTCGGCGGCGCCATACCGGAACTCTCGCTCCCGAAGGGGAAGACGGCCCTGCTGAGCGCGTCGGGCACGTGCGCCGGCATCCGGATACCGGATTCCGCGCCGGACGACTGGATCGACTGGATCGAGGAGACCGAGGCGTCGGACGGCGCACCGCTGGAGCGGTGTCTCCTGGGCGAGACGGGGGGACGCGACGAGGTCCTCTACTCCCTGAACGCCTCGTTCGGCCCGTACGCCCAACGGCTGCGGCCGGATGCCGGTGACGACGAGGACTGGCCGCAGCCGCGCCTGACACGCGACAGCGCGTTGGCGACGGCGACCTGCCCGGGCAGCACCGTGCCGGCCGTGTTCAGCATCGGCGCGACGGTCTACGCCGCTCCGACGCGGGAGTTCCTCGCGTCGGCCCTGCACACCTTCGCCGAGCGGTCGGCGAAGCGGCACGGGTGCACGGGGCTGCGGCTGCCGGGCTGATCGGTGTCGTTCAGAAGCAGGCGCCCCTGCACCGGCAGGGGGCTCGCGGTGTACGTGCCTGAACGGGGCACGGCCGGTGGCCGCGAAGACCAGCACCCCAGACCACGTCGCTGCGGTGCAACTGGCCGAGCGCGACGTCCAGCGCCCGCACGGTCGCGTGGCGCACAGCAGCAGGGTGGGCGTCTCCCGCGCACGCCCACCCTCGTTCCTGCCGCGGCCTCGGCCGCCGGTGACTACTGCAGGTACCTGGACGCCGCCAGGTCACCCTCCATGTACGTACCGCCCGACTGGCCGACGACGTGGCCGATGCCCATCAGGGCCTGGTGGATGTCCCTGGTCTCCCTGTCCCAGCGCTCCAGCTTGGCGTTGTAGGTGTCCTGGGCCTTACCCACCCAGTACTGCTTGCTGTTCTCCACCATCTTCCGAAGCTGCTGGATGTCCTCGTCGAGCTGCTTCGCCTGGTTGGCGATGGTCGTCGCCGCGATGTCGAGCCCGTCGTACGTTACCTGCAGGCCGTCCCCGTTAGCGCCCATATCCGCCTACCTCGTCTCTTTCCGCCGGTGATTGTTGTCCGCGCCTTGGATGTCGTTACGACATCGAGCTGAACGGCGACACCGTGGGGGCGCCGTCCTTCACGTTGATCTTGTTCACGGCCGCGCGGACTTCGTCTTCCTTGGTGTCCTTGATGTTGCGCGTCGCGGTCATCGCCTCGATGACCTCGGCGAGGATGCCACCCATGTTCTTCAGCGACGTGTTGATCTCGTACTGCTTGGTGTCGAACGCGGCGCGGCCGATGCCCTGCCACTGACCCTCGAGGCTGTCGATGACACCCTGCAGGCTGTGCACCCGCGAGCGGATGCTGTCGAACTTCTCGTACATGTCCTTCTGCAGCTTGACTACCGCTGCATCTTCGAGCTTCTGGTCGACGGCCATGTTCCGCCTGCCCTCCCTCTTTCCGTTTCGGGGTCCAACTGTGCGGCTCAACGCCTCGCGGCGGTGAGCACGTTCTCCATGCCCGGGCCTATCGGCGCGGGGCGCGGGCGGCCGGCGTCACGCGGTGCGACGCGATCGCAGGACGACTGCGGCTCCGCCTCCGACGACGACCACGGCGGCGGCTACGCCGAGCACGATCCACAGCGTGCTGTTGTCGTCGCTCGAGGACTCCGCTGCCGCCTTCTCCGTCTTCTCCGTGCCCTCCGCCTTCGATCCTGCTGCGGCTTTCCCGCCATCAGAAGAGGTCTCGGGGGCTTGTGACGAGCCTGTTGCGGAAGGGGAGGCGGCGGAAGCGGGCGGAATCTCCGTCACCAGCTTCTTGCCCTTCTCCTTGTTCCACTTGGCGAGGGGGTCGGAGTAGGCGGGGCCTGCGTCGTAGTCGGGGTTCTCGAGCACCATGCGGGGCCGGATGGTGCCGTAACCGGCGTACTGGGTCGGGTCGTTCTTCGGCCACTTGCGGCTCGCGGTGTCGATGAGCGCCCGGGTGACCTGGTTCGCGGTCCAGTCGGGGTGGGCGGACCAGATGAGGGCCGCGGAGGCCGACACCAGCGCACTCGAGATACTTGTTCCCGCGCTGTTGCTGCAATAGGACTGGAACGAGGCGTCGCACCAGGTCGGAACTTCCTCACCCGGTGCGACGAGATCGACATAGTTCCCGTGGGTGGCGAACCGCGAGACCGTGCCGGCCTCGTTCATCGAGGAGACGCCGAGGACGTAGTTGTAGGAGACCGGGTAGCCCGCGAACCCGTTCTCCAGACCATCGTTACCGGCGGAAGCGACCAGCAACTTGCCCTTAGAGACGGCGTACTCCACGGCCGCTTGTTCTTCCGCGTCGAACGCCGGGTTGCCGAACGACATGTTGATGATCTTCGCGTCGGTGTCGGCCGCCGCCCTGATCACCTCCGCCACATCAGGCGTCTCCTGCTTTCCGCCCGCCTTCGCCGGGTCGACGCTGACGTAGAAGGGGACGATCTTCGCTCCGGGAGCCAGTCCCTGCAATCCACCGCCGGCCCCGGTCCCGGCGATCAGCTCCGCCATGCTCGTTCCGTGACCGACGTCGTCACGCGTCGCGTGGGAGGAGAAGCTGTCCGGCACTTCGTCGGCGAGGACTTGCCCCTTGAGGGCGGGGGTGTTCGCATTCACGCCGCTGTCGATCACAGCGACCTTCACCCCTTCTCCGGTGCTGACCTTCCACATCTGCTCGGCCTGCATCGGCTCCAGGTACCACTGCTTCGGCCTGATGTCGTCGGCAGCGGCGCTGGGTGCGAACCCGACACCAACAGCAACCATGGCGCCGGCCAACGCACCCGCGACACGCACCCGCCTTCTGCGGTCCGGGTTGATGAGACCGGCGCGCTCGGTTCGGCGGCTGGTTGCTGACTTCATCGCTTCGTCGTCCTCGTTCGCGGTCAGTGGGAGCCCGACGACGTGTCACGCCGCGGCTCGGTGGGCAGGTCGGTCCCCGACTCTTCCTCTTCGACCTCTCGGTCCGGGCGCCCTGCCCGGTCGGTCTCCCGCCGATCGCCCGGCTCTCCCCGGCCACCAGGACCGCGTCGAAGACCGGCACCCCCACGGGTCATGCCGTTGCGCTCGGCGCCGGTGACGGAAGTACGCGTGGCGGGCTTGCTTGTCACCGGAGCCGACTTGCCCGGGACGGCACGGGAGCCGTTCGCACCGGCGCCCTGCCGCAACGGGGGCTGGGGTGCCCCCACGACGCCCCGCTGCGGCGGGCGACCTGCCGAACTCTGAGGAGTCGCCGACGTGCCGCCTCCGACGACCGTGCCGCGGGGAATCTGCCGTCCGGTGCCCGCGCCCGTGGCAGGGGCTGTCGTGGGCCGGCCTCCGACCACACCGTTGGAGCGGCCTGCGCCGGTCGCCGGTCCTCCAGCCGGCCGTGGCGCGCCTGTGCCACCGGCCCGGGGTGTACCACCGGTCACCCCGCGTCCCATCGGGACCGACCTGGGTCCGCCCGTGGTGCCCCTGGCGGTCGGCTGCCCCGTCGGCGCCGGCTGGCCGAACTGTCGGAGCGGTCCCTGCCCCGGCCCGGTGGGACGACCGGGGAGCGAGTTGCCCGGCCCCGTGGCACGACCGGGGAGCGAGTTGCCCGGCCCGGTGGTACGACCAGGGAGCGAGTTGCCCGTCGCGGGTTTCCCGGTCAGACCCTGAGCCGACACAGGAGCCCGCAGACCGCCGGGTGTGCGCCCGGTCTTCGGTGCCGCGGTCTGGGGCAACGGAAGCCCGTAGCCCTGACCCGGGAAGTTGGTGTTTCCGTTCGCCACCGGAGTGGTGGGCACAGGGGGGGTGTGACCAGTCACGGGTGGCGTGGTGGGGGGAGGCAAAGTGCCGACGCTGTCGATGCTCGTACCCACGCTCGGGAGCGTGGGGGCATCCGGGTAGGAGATCTTGCCGGAAGCCTGCGTGGGCGGCAGCGGCGTGTCCGGGGCCCCATGTGTGCTTGTGTGCCCGGAGGTGAAGCCGGCTGCATGCGGCCCCGAGCCACTTCCCGATTCCGCCCTCTGAGCAGAAGACGTGGGCGTGCTCTGGGGCCAGGTCTCGTAGCCACCGGCGGGCTTCGGGACGCCCACGTCCGGCATGGTCTTGAAGTCCGGCTGGGGCAGTGCCATGAGTTGCTCGTTGGCCACCGCGTAGTAGGACGACAACCGGTTCATCTGGTTGATCGCCTCCTGACGGTTCTTCTCCACGCGGACCGCTTCGGCGTACTCGGCGTTGCCCTCGACCTGCTTGGGCGTCGGGAGTTTGTCCGGCTTCAGCGCCTGGCTCTCCGGCCTCGTGTCGCGGGGCGGCATGGCCTTGCGCACCGCGGCCAGGCCCACGGCGGCGGCGGTGATCTGGTCCCCGGCCCCGCCGGCGAAGTCGCTCAGCCCGTACGTGCTGGTGACGAGCGACCGCCCCCACTTGCGGAAGGCCTCGCCCGACTTGCCGACCCAGTGCACCTTCTCGATGTGGCCGTCCAGTTCCTTGGCGGCCTCCGTGATGGCGTCCCGTGCGTCCCACAGCGCCTTGCCCGAGGACTCGAGGTCCTCCGGGTTGGTCTGCTCGACCAGGTCGATCATGTCGTTCAGACGGTGGTTGTCGAAGTCCGTACGCCCGTGGACCCCCCGTGCGTAGGGCGTGCCCTTCGCCGCCGAACGCACCAGGTTGTCGATGACGCCGCTGAGGAAGCCACCGCCCGGGTGCTCCTCGGCGTGACGCGTGAGGTCCGTGAAGGTGTTCTGCCCGGAGACCCGCTCCAGATCCTGCTCGTGCTGCTTGTCGGTCATCACAGGTCCCCGGTGGTGTTGTCGCCCTGAGCGCGCTGCTTGCCGTCCCCTGCGTCCTGGATGCCCTTGATCTGCGTCTGGATCGCCCAGAAGCGACGGCGCTGCTCTTCTTCGAGGTTGTCGAAGCCCACGTGCGCACCCCGGACGGCGATACCGATCGCCTCGATCTGCAGGTGCAGGGTCTTGGACAGAGAGGTGAGCTTCTCGTGCACCTGGTTGTACTGCAGGTACAGGGCATGCGCCTCGGGGAAGGCGGACGGGTTCCCCGCCAGCGACCCGGGTTTGATCGTCTGCGCACCGACTCGTGCCGGGTTGCCGGGCGAGCCCTCCAGACCGGTCAGGACCCCGTCCACCCGTTTGACGAACGTGCTCAGTGCCTCGCCGGTGACCTCCAGGTTCGCCGCCCTGGCTGCCGACACGCCCCCCACCATGTCCGCTGGAAGCACGCCGCTCCCTCCCCGTTCCCCGTAGCTTCATCGCTGTGGCCGGCCGGCCACTCGCCCCCGCGATCGCAAAGCGGGTCGCGCGCGTTTTGCGATCACCACTGTAGTCAACGGGTACGACAGGGCCAACCGGGAAGTGTGCTAGTCCAGTTACAAAGGTGCCTCGGACATGACACTTGGACCGATATGGCGGTCGAGGGCGGGGCGGCACTCGGTGACCCAGCCGTCCGGCAGCGGACTGGCGCGCCACGGTCGCAGCCATGTGGTTAAAGCGTCAACGATGTGCTGTCCCGTTAGACGCCCACGCGGGCGCGGACCGTCGCATCACTCGGAGGAGTGCACCGGGACGGAGTTGGACGGTGCACTCCTTCGGGACGCACTGCGAGCAGGAGGCCCGAGGCGTCGTGCTTGAGGCCGTCCACTGCTCCGCCATTCATCGACCGGCGGATCTCCCCGAAACTTCACCTCCGCAATCACCCCACGATGGGCGAGAGCCGGGAGAATGGCCAGGACGCCGATATGGCGTACACCCGGCGAGCGGCGCAGACCCGCGTGAGATGTCGAGTGTCTCGTGGTCGCGGACTGCCCCGCCAGTTGCAGTGAGGCGAACCGGACACGGGAGTACAGCGTCCCCGGTTCGCTATGCGGCCTTGCGGTTGATCAGGGCGCACTCTCTCAGCTGCTTCCGCCAGGAACATAGATCAGCTACGAGGCGAAGAACCCGGCCCCCAGCCGGGTGCGTTGCGTGGACGTAAGAGGACCGCGCGACCTCACCGCTCCCCCCGCCGTCGGCGGCGGGCGTCTCTGAGGGCGACTGCTGTGCCGCTCAGGCCCGCTACCAGGACGAGGCCGCCGACGACCACGTAGGTGCCCACGCGGGTGTTGCGTTCATCGGCCGTCTCGCCGAAGTGCAGCGGGGGTACCGAGGGGGCCTCGGCCGGGAGTACGCCCCGGTCGGGGGTTGGGGACTCCACGGGGTGGGCCGGGTCGACGTCCGTGAGGGCCTTGACCGGGTCGATCACGCCCCAGCCGACGAGGCGGTCGTGGCCGGGGATGGAGCGTTCGGCCGTCTGCTCGATCTGGGCGACGATCCGGGCGGCCGTCCACTTGGGGTACTTGGCCTTCAGGAGGGCGGCCACGCCGGCCACGTACGGGGCGGAGAAGCTCGTGCCGTTGTCCGAGCAGTGGCCGCCGCCGGGGACCGTGGAGATCATGTCCACGCCGGGGGCCGCCACGCCGATGAACTCGTTCGACTGGGAGAAGGACGCGCGTTCGTTGTTGCGGTCGGAGGACGCCACGGCCAGGACGCCCTCGTAGGAGGCCGGGTAGGTGACCTTGACGTTGCCGCCGAGGCCGTCGTTGCCGGCCGAGGCGACGACCACGACCTGTTTGGCCAGGGCGTAGTCCACCGCCGTCTTCAGAGTCTCGCCGGGCTCGACGGCGTTGGCCGTGTCCTGGGAGATGTTGATGACGTCGGCGCCCGCGTCGACGGCGTACCGGATCGACTCGGCGAGGGTCTTCGCGGTGCCGTTGCCCTCCGCGTCGTTCTGCTTGACGGGGATGATCGTGGCCTCGGGGGCCAGGCCGACGAAGCCGGTGCCCTTGGCCGGGCGGGCGGCGATGATGCCGGCCACGCGGGTGCCGTGGCCGACGGCGTCCGTGGTGCCCTGCGCGTTGCCCCGGTCGATCTCCTCGCCCTTGGAGTTCTTGGCGGGGAGGTAGTTCTTGCCCCTGGACACATCGACGGCGGCGGTGAGCTGCGGGTTCTTGACGTCGACGCCGGTGTCGATCACCGCGACCTGTACGCCGGCGCCCTTCGACTGCTCCCACAGCTCGTCGAGGTTGACGCGCTGCAGGGACCACGGCCGGCCCTCGTACTTCTTCGACGGGAACGTGCACTGTCCGCCGTCGTCGGCTCTGGCCTCGGGCGCCGGGAGGGCGCACACCGCCGTACCGGCGAGGAGCGTCGCCGCGAGGACGGTCGTCGCCGTACGGGGGATCCTGTGGAAGCGGCTGTCGCGCTGCATGTCCTCGCCGTTCTCCTGGGCTGCCACCGCTACGAGCCCTGAGGCTGCCGGGCCGCCGCTTCCGACAGGCGGGGGCCGGTGGGCAGGAACGTCGACCAGTTCACCGGAACGGGGGACGGCTCCACCTTCTCGTAGCCGAGGCGGGTCTGGGCGATGCGGGCCTCGTTGAGCTGCTGCTCGCGCTGCTTCTCGGAGGTTCCGATGCCCTTGTCGTCGGTGGCGCTGTCGTTGTTGGACTGCAGGGCGTAGCGCAGCCCCGTGTCGGTGACGAGGAAGACCCCGCCCGCCTTGGTCTCGGTGCCCTGGAACTGCCGGTAGAGCTGTCCGGAGCCCGGCGTGACGTAGGCGCTGGAGGAACCGGTGGGCAGCTGGGCGGGGAAGTCCTTGCCCGCCCAGGTGGACAGGGTCGTCGTGCCGTTCTTGGCGTCCACCGCGCGCAGGACGTTGCAGACGGTGTTGCGGCCGGCGGTGGCGGAGGAGCCGTCGTTGACCGTCTGGGGCCGGTAGAGCGGCCAGTTGCGCTGTCCCTCGAAGTCGGTGCTGTCGACGACCGCGCCGGGGCTGACCTGCTGTGCCTCACCGGCCTGTCCCACGCCGACGAGGTCACCGCTGTTGAGGAGCAGGGTGGCGGTGAACTCCGAGATGCGTGCCACGGCGCCCTGCAGGACCACGTAGTACTGCATGCGCCGGCCGTCGTAGGCCTTGATGACCATGCCGACCTTGTCGTACTGCCGGAGCATGTCGGAGGCTCCCGCGGCCGCGCCCGGCGTGCCCTTGATGTCGGGGATGGCGATCGGATCGCCCTTGTGGAGAGTGTCGAGCCAGTCCTGGGAGACGCGCTGCGGGGCGCGGCCCTGGGTGTCGAGGGCCTTGAGGACCTCCTTGTCGGCCGGGTTCGCCAGCGGGTAGGCGTACCCGCGCGAGTCGACCACGTACTGCTTCTTGCCGTCCGGGCCGACGACGTACATCAGCTCGCCACCGGTGACCCGGTCCGCGCCCTCGGTCCGGGACCACTCCTTGCCGGCGAGGACGAACGCCGCCTTCTGGATGGCCCGGCCGCCCGGTCCGGGGCGTTCGCAGACCGCCCACCGCATGGCCTTCTCGGCCTCTTCGGGCGAGGGCAGGCGGTCGGGCGCGTAGGGGATGCCGATGGTGGCCCCGTGCGGCGGGTCGCCGCTGTCCAGCACGTCCTCGGCGACGGTGATGACGCTGTCCTTGTCGGGGTCCAGCAGGAGCTTGGCGGACGCCATGTTGAGGACCGGGTGCAGCTGCGTCTCCCCGCCCGTCTTCAGAACGACGTACCGGGTCGTGGACTTGCTGGCCACGATCACGTGCGCCCCCGGCTCGTCCCAGCCCTTCGGGGCGGTCGGGCTGAACATGCCGATGGCGCCGAAGACGGCGAGGACGACCACCCCGACGATGAGGCTCGGCACGACCGCTCGGAGCGGCTTGGGCGCTCCCTCCTCCGAACCCGAGGGAGAGGGTTGCAGGAAGGACGCGAGAGTGCGGCGCTTCGCGAAGGTGTAGGCGTTCAGTTCATCGCGCCGTGATGCCATCTGTGTTCGTTCTCTCCCCGTACGAAGCCATGGAGACCGATGGAGCGGCAGTGCGGACCACTGACGTCCGCCCCCGTCCCGGTCGCCTCTGGAACCTCGGCTGTCAGACCCGGCCCCTACTATGCCTGTTGCACAGTGGTGCGCGCGGCACGGGTAGGGTGCTGAAGCCTCGCCGCCTGCTGAGTGCGGTGATTTTCGGGACAGTTCGGGGGTTTTGCAGTGATGGCTTCCGCACCGCGAACCCGGTCGCGATCGCAATCCGCGGCGCGGCGGGCCGACGCGGCGCCGACCAGCGGTGGTGCCGCGCCCGCACGCGGCTCCTCGTCCGCTCGCGGATCCGTCACGCCGCACCTGCAGGCGCGTTCGGGGCGTGGTGGCTCCTTCGCGCTGCAGCGGCTGGTGATGCTGGAGCTGGCCGCCGCGCTGGTGGTGTGCGGCTGGCTCGTCGGCCCCGCCGCGCTGGTGCCGGCGGGGGTGGTCGCCGGCATCCTCGCGCTGCTCGCCGTCGTACGCCGGCGCGGGCGCTCCCTGCCGGAGTGGCTGGGCAGTCAGCTGGCCCTGCGTGCCCGGCTGCGCAAAGCGGCGGGCACCGCGCTGCCGGCCGGGGTGGACTCCAGCCTGGCTCCCGCCGTGGAGTGCGAGCCGAACCTGCGGACCTACCAGTACAGCCACCGGGACGACCACGACCGGCGCCCGGTGGGCATGGTGGGCGACGGGGGCTTCCTCACCGCCGTGCTTCAGGTGGAGGCCGACGCCGGCGCCCTGCGCGCCGAGCGGGGACGCACGCCGCTCCCTCTCGCCCTGGTGCGGGACGTGCTCGACGTGGACGGCATACGTCTGGAGTCGGCTCAGGTCGTGGTGCACACCCAGCCCGCGCCCGCTCCTCATCTGCCGCAGCAGTCGGTCGTGGTGACGAACTACGCGCAGCTCCAGGCGGAGACGGCCTCCCCCGCGGTGCGGATCATGTGGATCGCGCTGAAGCTCGACCCCGAGCTGTGCCCGGAGGCGGTGGCCGCACGCGGCGGCGGGCTCCTCGGGGCGCAGAAGTGCCTGGTGCGCGCGGCCGGGCATCTGTCGAGCCGGCTGACCGGCGCCGGGTTCCGGGCGAACGTGCTGACGGAGGAGGAGCTGTCGGCCGCGATCGCCACCTCGGCGTGCGCCAACCCGATGGTGACCTCCCAGGCCGACCAGGGGGACGCGCCCCGGCGCCGGACCGAGGAGTCCAGCCGCAGCTGGCGCTGCGACAACCGGCGGCACACCACCTACTGGGTGCGGCGCTGGCCGCAGCTCGGCGGCTCCGGTGTCGCGCTGCCGCAGCTGGTGGCCCGGTTGACGGCGGTTCCCGCGCTGGCGACGACGTTCAGTCTGACGCTGGCCCGCAGCGGGCGCCAGGACGTCGCGGTCACCGGGCACGTGCGGGTCACCGGCCGCAGCAGCACCGAACTGTCCGACGCGCGGCGGGCCCTGGAGCGTGCGGCGCGCCAGGAACGGACCGGGATCGTCCGTCTCGACCGCGAGCAACTGCCCGGTGTGCTCGCCACGTTGCCGCTCGGAGGTGCCCGCTGATGGCCATGACCACCACATCGACGACACCTGCCCGCCCCGCCGGTGGCGGCGGCGGACCCGAGGGTGGCCTGCGGGAGCGGCTGCGCACCGGGTTCGGGCTGCTGGGGCCCCGGCATCCGCGGCACACGCTGTCCCTCTCCCAGATCGACGCGCTGGCCCTGCCCGTCGGGGACGACGGCGTCGTCGTCGGTGTGGACGCCGAGGGGCAGCCCGCCGTTCTCGGGGTGAACCGCCCGACGCCGTTCGACATCCTGTTCATCGGCGGTCTGTGGACGGCTCAGGTGCTGGCGCTGCGTGCGGCGGCGACCGGCGCGCGGGTCACGGTGGAGACCGGCAGACCCGGACACTGGGCGCAGGTCGTCCAGGCGGTCGGCGGCGGCCAGTCGGGGATGACGGTGCACGACGTGGGCCGGGTGCCGCCGCAGGGCGCCTCGGCGATGGGGCCGGTCCTGGTGATCCGGGACTGCGGCATGCGGCCGCCGCGGGGCCGGGTGGCGTCGGCACCCTGGCAGTCGGTGCTCACGCTGCTGCCGTATCTGAGCCCGGTGGCGCCGCGTCTGATGCGTCAGGCGCGCCTGGTGGGCGTCCAGCGGGTCTCGCCGGACGAGGCCGTGGAGATCGGGCGCGGGGCGCGGCTGCCTCGCGCCGAGTACGAAGCCCTGCCCACGCTCGCCGACGGCGTCACCCTGTGGTGCACGGAACGCGACCGGCAGTACGTGATGACGCAGCCGACGGATGCCGAGGTCGGCCTGCTGGGCACCCCTCGCCGGATGGACTGACCGACCGTCTTTCGACCGTTTTGGGGCCTCACGTCACCTGTGCGTGCCCGTCCTCGCCGGGGGGTGCGGCGAGATTGGCGGGCGGGGCTGCCGGGGTCGTGCCCGTGGTGATTAGGCTGGGTCCCGGCGCTGCGCCAGAACCCGTGGACGGGGCGTCGGCGTCCCAGGGGGAGAGCCGGTGGAGCGGACGACCTCGAACGGCCTCGGACAACTGCGAATGACAAGCAAGGGTCGCCCCAGCACGGCGTGAGGGTGCTCGACCACACCAGGAGGAACTGTGAGCAGCGACCGGGACGGGAACCGCGGGGGCTGGGCGACACCCGGCGACGACCAGCCCGACGCGGAGTCCGCGATCGAGACGACGGGCGAGTTCACCATCGACTACGCGCCGCCTGCCTGGTACACGCAGAACGCGTCCGGTGACACCGGGCAGGGTCAGGGGGCCGGTTCGCCCGGCGGCGCCGCCTCCCCTCCGCCTGCTCCCCAGCCCCCGTCCCAGGGCGCCTTCACGCCGCCGCCTCCGCCGGCGACGAGCACGCCGTACGCACCGCCCGCCCCGACCGCTCCTCCCGTCGCCGGGTCGGCCGGGGTGCCCGGTCTTCCGGTCGGGAGCGGCTTCGAGCCCCAGCAGCAGCCGGCCCAGGCCGCGACCGGCCGCGAGCCGGATCCGGAGCCGGAGGTCCGGCAGCCGGTGCAGCCGGAGCCGCGGGTCGAGCCCGAGCCCGGCAACGGTGACCTCGAGAGCGGCGCCACCATGCGGTTCTCCGCCGCCGCCCTGAAGCGGGAGTTCGCGGAACTCGCCGCCGCCGACGAGGCGCGGCAGGAGCAGGCGCGGCAGCAGGCCGAGCGGGAGACCGCCGCCGGCGGGACCGCGGCCGGGGAAGCGACCGGCGCCGAACCGGCCGCCTCCGCCGCCGCGTCCGACGCGTCCGCCGCCTCTGACGCCGAAGCGACCGACGAGGCCGCCGCGGACGACGCGACGCCGGAGCCGGCCGCCGTGGACGACGACGCGGTGGAGCCCGAGCACACCGCCCACGGTGCGGACGAACTGCCGGACGGGGACGGTGAGGTCGGCGACGACGGCCCCTCCGCCGAGGCCGCCGACGCTCCGGACGCGGCCGGTGGCGTCGAACCCGACGCGGAGCCCGGTCCGGCCCCGGTCGCCGAGTCCGGCCCGGCGGTTCCGGCCGACCCGGCGGCTTCGGCCGACCCGGCGGCTTCGGCCGACCCGGCGGCTTCGGTCGACCCGGCGCCGCAGGACAGCAGCGCTTCTCAGGACACGGCACCGCAGGACACCGCTGCCGTCGGCGGACCCCCCGCGGCGCCGCACGGTGTGCCGCCGCTGCCTCCGTCGTACCCTCCGGCCGCGCCCGCCGCGGCCCATCACTGGCCCGCGCAGCCGCAGCCGGCGCCCGCCGCGCCCGGGCAGCCGGACGCACCAGCGCAGCAGCCCTCCTTCCAGCCCCAGGCCCCGCAGCCGGCGCCCGCCGCGTGGCACCCGCAGACCGGTGCGCCGATGCCTCCCGGTCAGGGACCCGGGCAGCCCGCGGCGCCGGCGGGTTACGGCTTCCCGCCGCAGGGCGCCACTCCCCCGGCGACGGCCCAGCCCCCGGCACCGCAGCCGGGCGGCGCCGCACCGCAGCCGGGCCACCCGGGCGCCATGCCCGCCGCGGCCGGCTACGGCTTCCCCCAGCAGCCCGCCCCGCACGGACAGCAGCCGCAGCCCGGCGGTTACGGCTTCCCGCAGCAGGGTGCCCCGGGCACCCCACCCGCCGCCGGCTACGGCTTCCCGCAGCCGACCGCACCGCACGCGCAGCAGCCGCAGCCCGGCGTGCCGCACCAGGCGCACCATGCGCACCAGCCACACCAGCCCCACCAGGCGCAGCAGTTGCCGCCCCAGGCGCAGCCCGGCCAGGTCCCGCAGCCGCCGCAGTCGGCACAGCCGGCACAGCCCGAGCAGCAGCACCAGCCGCAGCAGGCCCAGCCCCAGCCCCACCCGCAGCAGCCGGCCGATCCACGGCTCGGTACCGCGTGGCCGCAGCCCATACAGCACGACCAGCGACAGCCCACCAACCCGGGCGCCGCGCCGCTCGGTTACACGGCGGCCGTCGAGCTGTCGTCGGACCGGCTGCTCAACAACAAGCGGCAGAAGGCGAAGAGCAGCCGCCCGGCGGCCGGCGGCTCACGGTTCAAGCTGGGCGGCAAGAAGGAGGAGGCCGAGCGGCAGCGGAAGCTCGAGCTGATCCGCACACCTGTGCTGTCCTGCTACCGCATCGCCGTCATCAGCCTCAAGGGCGGTGTCGGCAAGACCACCACGACCACCGCGCTGGGTTCCACGCTCGCCACCGAGCGGCAGGACAAGATCCTCGCGATCGACGCCAACCCGGACGCCGGCACGCTCGGCCGCCGGGTGCGCCGCGAGACCGGGGCCACCATCCGTGACCTCGTCCAGGCGATCCCGTACCTCAACTCGTACATGGACATCCGGCGGTTCACCTCCCAGGCGCCGTCCGGGCTGGAGATCATCGCCAACGACGTCGACCCGGCCGTGTCCACGACCTTCAACGACGAGGACTACCGGCGTGCGATCGACGTCCTGGGCAGGCAGTACCCGGTCATCCTGACCGACTCGGGCACCGGTCTGCTCTACAGCGCCATGCGCGGGGTGCTCGACCTCGCCGACCAGCTCATCATCATCTCGACGCCGTCCGTGGACGGTGCCAGCAGCGCCAGCACGACGCTGGACTGGCTGTCCGCCCACGGGTACGCCGACCTGGTGTCCCGTTCCATCACCGTCATCTCCGGGGTCCGCGAGACCGGCAAGATGATCAAGGTGGAGGACATCGTCGGCCACTTCCAGACGCGGTGCCGGGGTGTCGTGGTGGTGCCGTTCGACGAGCACCTGGCGGCCGGCGCCGAGGTCGACCTCGACATGATGCGGCCGAAGGTGCGGGAGGCGTACTTCAACCTCGCGGCCATGGTCGCCGAGGACTTCGTCCGCCATCAGCAGTCCCACGGCCTGTGGACGTCCGACGGCAACCCGCCGCCGGTCGCCGCGCCGCCCATGCCGGGCCACGAGTTCCCCGGCCAGCCGATGCCCGGTCAGCCGATGCCAGGTCACCCCGTACCGGGGCAGGGCGTGCCCGGGCAGCAGCAGCCGTACCCGGGGCAGCCCTACGGACAGCCGGGCGCGGGGCAGTACGCGCCTCAGCCCGGGATGCCCCAGCCGGGACAGCCCCAGCCGTACGGGCAGCCCGCGCACCAGCCGGGTCAGCCCCAGCCGTACCCGCAGCAGCCCGGGCAGCCGTATCCGCAGCAGCCCGGCCACCCCCACCAGCCGCAGCCCCCGCAGGGCCGGACCCCGCCCCCGCCTCCACCGCAGCAGTGAGCCGGCGGTCCCCGGGCCCGCGTCGTCATCCGACGGCGCGGGCCTTCGCGCGTTCGCGGTCAGAACCGGCGGGAACGCGCCGCCACACTCTCACCTGCAAGGCGTCAGTGGTCTCCACCAATGTGGGCGAAGCTGCGGTGAACTCGCCGTTTCCGCAGGCCACATGGGGTTTGACACACCGTTGACGGGCGCAGACTGCCGCTGATAGACACACACTTCATTGCGTCGGCGCCAACCGATCAAGCTTCACCCAAGGCTGCTCAAACCCGTTCAAGTCTGTTCGCATCTGTTCAAGCCCGCCCCGTGCGGTACGCCGAGCGAGCGTCCCGCGCGAGTGATGACGCGAGGTCTCCGAACCATGAACACACAGGATCAGCACGGCAGAGGACCTATCGGCTCCCGTCTGAGGAGGACGCGGCTGCTGGCCGCCGCGGGTGCCGCGGCCCTCGTCCTCGCGTCCGGCGTCGCCGCCCCGTCCGCCTCGGCCGGACCGCGGAGCGGCCCGGTGCAGGCCAAGGAGGGCGAGCAGGGCGACAAGGTCCTCACCGTCGCGGTCGCGCAGAGCGTCGACTCGCTCAGCCCCTTCCTCGCGGTGCGGCTGGTCAGCACGAGCATTCTCCGGCTGACGTACGAGTACCTGACCGGCTACGACCCCAAGGACAACCACGTCACCCCGGGCCTGGCCACGCAGTGGCAGTCCTCCCCGGACAAGCTGACCTGGACCTACACGATCCGCTCCGACTCGAAGTGGTCGGACGGCCGGAAGGTCACCGCCGAGGACGCGGCGTGGACGTTCAACAAGATGATGACCGACGACGGCGCCGCCACCGCCAACGGCAGCTTCGTCACCAACTTCGAGAAGGTCACCGCGCCCAGCCCCACCCAGCTGGTGATCCGGCTGAAGAAGCCGCAGGCCACGATGACCGCGCTCGACGTGCCGATCGTGCCCAAGCACGTGTGGGAGAAGGTCGGGGACTTCTCCGAGTTCAACAACGACAAGGCCTTCCCCCTGGTGGGCGACGGGCCGTTCGTCCTCACCGACTACAAGCCGGACAGCTATGTGCGGCTGAAGGCCAACAAGGACTTCTGGCGGGGCGCGCCGAAGTTCGACGAGCTCGTCTTCCGGTACTACAAGGACCAGGACGCCGCCGTCGCCGCGCTGCGCAAGGGCGAGGTGTCCTTCGTGGCCGGGTCCCCGTCACTGACGCCCGCCCAGGCCGACTCGCTCAAGGGCGACAAGAACATCCACGTCAACGACGCGCCCGGCCGCCGCTTCTACGCCCTCGCCACCAACCCGGGCGCACAGGCCAAGGACGGCACGAAGATCGGTGACGGCCACCCTTCGCTGCTCGACCAGCGGGTGCGGCACGCACTGTTCATGGCGGTGGACCGCAAGGCGATCGTCGACAGGGTCTTCCGGGGGCACGCGGTCCAGGGCGAGGGCTACATACCCCCGCGCTTCTCCTCGTACTTCTGGAAGCCCGCGGCGGACCAGGAGCTGGCCCACGACCCGGACGCGGCGGGCAAGCTGCTCGACGAGGCGGGTTACCGGAAGAACGCCGACGGCAAGCGCGTCGGCAAGGACGGCAAGCCGCTCAACTACCGGGTGCTGTGCCACGCCACCGACCCGAACGACAAGGCGGTCGGCAAGTACCTCCAGGAGTGGTGGGGCGAGCTCGGCATCGGCACCACCCTCAACTGCCTCGACAACGTGACCGACCCGTGGCTCGCCGGCACGTACGACCTCGCCTTCGACGGCTGGTCCGTCAACCCGGACCCCGACTTCGTGCTGTCCATCCACACCTGCGCCGCCCGTCCGCAGACGCCCAAGGACACCGGCGCCACGGACAACTTCATCTGCGACCCGACGTACGACGGCCTGTACGCCAAGCAGCTCGCCGAGTACGACCCGGCCAAGCGGGCCGACCTCGTCCGGCAGATGCAGTCGCGGCTGTACGACCTCGGCTACATGAACGTCATGGCCTACCCGAACGCCGTCGAGGCCTACCGCACGGACCAGATCGCGTCGATCACCACGATGCCGTCCGGGGCGGGCAACATCTACGGCCAGGACGGCTACTGGAGCTGGTGGTCCGCCGTCCCCGCGGACTCCGGGGACTCCTCCGGCGACTCCTCGTCGACCGGCGTGGTGATCGGGATCGTCGCGGGCGTCGTCGTACTCGTCGGCCTCGGGGTGCTGGTCGCGGTGCGTCGCCGCGCGACGGCGGAAGAGCGTGAGTAGGCGGGCCGTGCGGCGCGCGTCCACGACCGGCCGAACGTCCACGACCAGGCTCGGGTGCCCATGACCACGGAAGCGACATCCTCCCCGCTCGGGGGTGCGGCCGCGGCCGGTCCGGTGAAGTCCGGGCCGGCCGGGGCGGGGCGCGCCCCGCGGGCCGGCGGCGGGACAGCATATCTGCGGTACGTGGCCGCCAAGCTGGCCGGTGCGGCCGTCTCGCTGTTCGCCGTCCTCGTCACCAGCTTCTTCCTGTTCCGGCTGATCCCGGGCGATCCGGTCAAGTTCATGACCGGCGGCCGCCCGGTGTCCGCGGAGCAGATCGCCGCCTACCGGCGGGAGTTCGGACTCGACCTGCCGATGTGGCAGCAGTTCACGCAGTACTGCGGCAAGGCGCTGACGGGAGACCTGGGGACCTCCTACCAGTTCCACGGTCCCGTCGTCGACAGGATCACCGAGGCGCTGCCGAACACGCTGCTGCTCACCGGCACGGCCTTCGTGCTCTACACGGCCCTGGGCATCTTCCTCGGCACCCGCTCCGCGTGGCGGCACGGCCGGCTCGGCGACCGGGTCAACACCGGGCTGGCACTGACCCTCTACTCCATCCCGTCCTTCTGGCTGGGGCTGCTGCTCATCATCGTGCTGTCGGTCGGCGTGGGCCCGATCCCGGGGATGTTCCCGACCGGGGGCATGGAGTCCGGCGGCGAGGAGGGCTTCGCGTACGTCGTCGACGTCGCCCACCACCTCGTCCTGCCGGTGCTGACGCTGGTCGCGGTCGAGTACGGGCAGACGCTGCTGGTCACCCGGTCGGCGCTGCTCGACGAGATGGGCGGCGACTATCTGACCACGGCACGCGCCAAGGGCCTTAGGGACGACCTCGTACGGCGCCGGCACGCCGTGCCGAACGCACTGCTGCCCACCGTGACCCTGATCTTCGTCAACCTCGGCCGGACCGTCGCGGGTGTCATCCTCGTCGAGACGGTGTTCTCCTGGCCGGGGCTCGGCGGGCTGTTCTACCAGGCGCTGAGCGTGCCCGACCTGCCACTGGTGCAGGGGCTGTTCTTCGTCTTCGCCTCGGCGGTGATCCTGATGAACACCCTGGCCGACCTCCTGTATCCGCTGCTCGACCCGAGGGTGGGCCGATGACCGCCGAGACCGCACCGCCGCTCGGCCCGCGCACGCTCGCGTGGCAGCGCCGCCGGGCCTCCGCCGCACGCTTCTGGAAGGAGTACCGGCGGCACCGCGCGGGCCTGTTCGGGCTCGCCGCGCTGGTGCTGTTCGGGCTGATCGCGCTGACCGCGCCGCTGACCGTCGGGTCGGACGTGCAGAGCGTGACCGACGCCCCCGGGCAGCCGCTGGAGGGGCCCAGCGGCCGGTTCCCGCTGGGCACCGACCAGTTCGGGCGGAACCTGCTGGGGCTGCTGATCTGGGGCTCGCGCGTCTCGCTGCTGGTGGGACTGCTCGCGGCCGTGCTGTCGGTGGCCATCGGGGCGCTGATCGGCATCACCGCCGGGCACTTCCGCGGCTGGTACGCCACGGTGATCATGCGGGTCACGGACTGGTTCCTGGTGATGCCGACGCTGGTGCTCGCCATCGTGCTCGCGACCGTCATGTCCCGTTCGCTGGGCACCATCGTCCTGGCGATCGGCGTCACCACCTGGCCGACGACCGCACGGCTGGTGCGGGCCCAGACGCTGGCGGTGGAGTCCCGGCCCTACATCGAGCGCGCGAAGGCGCTCGGCGGCGGGCACGGGCACATCATGTCCCGGCACGTGCTGCCGAACGTCATGCCGCTCATCCTCGCCCAGACCACCCTGATCATCTCCTCGGCGATCCTCGCCGAGGCCACCCTGGCGTTCCTGGGGCTCGGCGATCCCTCGGTCGTGTCGTGGGGCGGGCTGCTGCAGGACGCGCGGGAGGCGGGCGCGGTCAGTTCCGGCGACTGGTGGTACCTGGTGCCGCCGGGCATCGCGATCGCGGTCGTCGCGCTGGCGTTCACGCTGTGCGGGCGTGCGGTCGAGTCCATTCTCAACCCCAGGCTGGGAGTGTCCCGTTGACTCTGCTCGACGTCCGGAACCTGGAAGTGACGTACCCGGGCGGCGCGGCCGCCGTACGCGGGGTCGACCTGAGCCTCGCCGCGGGCGAGAAGCTCGGCATCGCGGGCGAGTCCGGCTGCGGCAAGTCGACGCTCGCGCTGGCGCTGCTGCGGCTGCTGCCCGCCGGCACCCGGGTCGGCGGCGAGATCCTCCTCGACGGGGAGGACGTGCTGACCATGAAGTGGGGCCGGGTGCGGGCGGTGCGCTGGGCCGGGGCGTCGATCGTCTTCCAGGGCGCGATGCACTCCCTCAACGCCGTGCACCGCGTCGGCGACCAGATCGCCGAACCGATCCTGCTGCACCGCGGGGCGACCCCGGCGAAGGCGCGGAGAAGGGCCGGTGAGCTGCTGGAGCAGGTGGGTCTGCCGGCGGCGCGGGCGTCCGCCTACCCGCACGAGCTGTCCGGCGGGCAGCGGCAGCGCGTGATGATCGCGATGGCGCTGGCCTGTGATCCGCGTCTGATCGTCGCCGACGAGCCCACCACGGCGCTCGACGTGATGGTCCAGGCCCAGATACTCCGGCTGATCGAGGAGCTGGTGAGCGAGCAGGACGTGGGACTGGTCATGATCAGTCACGACCTGGCCGTCCTCGCCGACACCTGCGACCGGCTCGCGGTGATGTACGCGGGCCGGGTGGTCGAGGAGGGCCCTGCGCGACTGGTCTACGACGATGCCCGCCACCCCTACGGCAGGGCGCTGTCGGAGGCGTTCCCGAGGATCGGCGACCCGCGGTCGCGGTTCGCGCCGCGCGGGCTGCCGGGCGATCCGCCCGACCCCGCCGCCGTGCCGTCCGGCTGCGCCTTCCACCCCCGCTGCCCCGTCGCCCTGGACGTCTGCGCCACCGACGACCAGGTGCTGCGCGGGGCGGGGGCGGACCGGCGGGCGGCGTGCGTGCACGTGGCCGGGGGAACACCGGCGGCCACGGACGAGCCGGAAGTGAGGAGCGGTACCGCATGACGACCACGCCATCGCTGCTGAGCGTCGAGGGCCTGCACGTGGCCTTCCCCGGCCGGCACGGCGCACCGCCCGCCCGGGCCGTGGACGGGGTGGACCTCGACATCCGGCCGGGCGAGATCGTGGCGCTGGTCGGCGAGTCCGGCTGCGGCAAGACGACGCTGGCCCGTTCCCTGCTGGGCCTGGTCCCGCCGACCTCGGGCCGCGTCACCTTCGACGGGGCGCCGCTCGACTACTCCTCGCGCGCCCTGAAGGCCTACCGCAAGCGCGCCCAACTGGTCCTCCAGGACCCGAGCGGCTCCCTCAACCCGCGGCACACGGTCTACGACGCCGTCGCCGAGGGACTGCGCATCCACGGGTACGGCGGTGACGAACGGGCGGCGGTCGCCGGCGCGCTGGCCCGGGCCGGGCTGCGGCCGCCCGAGCGCTTCTTCCTGCGCTATCCGCACGAGCTGTCGGGCGGCCAGCGCCAGCGGGTCGTCATCGCGGGCGCGCTGGTCCTGGAGCCCGAACTGCTCGTCGCCGACGAGCCGGTGGCCTCCCTGGACGCCTCGGTGCGCGGCGAGATCCTCGCGCTGCTGCTGCGGCTGCGCACCGAGCTGGGACTGTCCGCGCTGGTGGTGACCCATGACCTCGGGCTGGCCTGGAACATCGCCGACCGGGTCGCGGTGATGTACCTCGGCCGGATCGTGGAGACGGGCGAGGTCGAGCGGGTGCTGACGGCACCGCGCCACCCGTACACCCGGGCCCTGCTGTCCGTCCTGCCCGAGGCCCCGGGAGCTCCGGTGGTCCTCACGGGCGAGCCGCCGGACCCGTCCCGGGTGCCCGCCGGCTGCCGCTTCCACGCCCGCTGCCAGGTCCTGGCGAGCGGCGAGGCGTCCCGCGCTGGCGTCGCCGACGCGTGCCGGACCCGGGACCCGGGGATCCTCCGGGGCGGCGGTGCGGCGCAGGTGGCCTGCCACTGGGCGCGGGCGCGGGAGGAGGCCGGCGCGGCGGAGGCCGGGACCGCGCCGTCCGGGGACGCCGTCGCCCCCGCGGTGGACTGACCGGGCGGGGGGCGCGGGGCGGTGCGGAGCGGGGTCAGGCCCGCTTGTCGTCCGCCGCGATGAGCTCGCGGCACTCCTGGACGTCCTCGGCCATCCGCTCGAGGAGCGCGTCCAGCGTCTCGAACTTCGCCTGGCCCCGGACGAAGGCGAGGAAGTCCACGGCGACGTGCAGCCCGTACAGGTCGAGGCCGACGCGGTCGATGGCGTACGCCTCCACCGTGCGTTCGGTGCCCTCGAACTGCGGGTTGGTGCCGACGGAGATCGCGGCGGGCATCGCCTCGCCCTGGGCGTGCAGCCGGCCGGCGTAGACGCCGTCGGCGGGGATCGCGGTGTGCGGCAGGGTCTCGACGTTGGCCGTGGGGAAGCCCAGCTCGCGGCCGCGCTGGGCGCCGCGGACTACCACGCCCTCCACCCGGTGCGGGCGGCCCAGGATCTCGGCGGCGCCCCGGACGTCGCCCTCGGCGACCAGGCGGCGGGTCAGAGTGGAGGAGAACGGTTCACCGCCGCCCGCCTCGCCGGACACGTACAGGTCGACGACCTCGACCTCGAAGTCGTAGATCCGGCCCTGCTCGGCGAGGAAGTCCACGGTGCCGGCGGCCTTGTGGCCGAAGCGGAAGTTGGGGCCCTCGACGACGGCCCTGGCGTGCAGCTTGTCGACGAGGACCTTGACCACGAAGTCGGCCGCGGAGAGCTTCGAGAACTCCTTCGTGAACGGAAGGATCAGCACCGCGTCCACACCCAGCTCGGCGCAGAGTTCGGCGCGGCGGTGGTGCGGGGCGAGCAGCGGCGGGTGGCTGCCGGGGCGGACGACCTCGCTGGGGTGCGGGTCGAAGGTGACGAGGACGGCGGGGACGCCCAGCTCACGGGCGCGGTCCACGGCGTGCTTGATGATCAGCTGGTGTCCGCGGTGGACTCCGTCGTAGGAGCCGATGGTGACGACGCTGCGCCCCCAGTCCTCGGGGATGTCCTCCAAGCCACGCCAGCGCTGCACTGTGTCTGCTCCTTGTCGCACACTCGTCGGAGTCGAAGCCTTCGATGCAGGTCTAAGGGTGCCATGCCGGGGCCCTCCCGCCCGCATCGGCATGGGTGCTGTGACCGGCCGCACGCCGCGCCGCGGGGGTGGTCAGGCGGGGATCCGGGTGCCCGCGAGGCCCTCGATCGTGCGGCGTGCGCTCGGGCCGACCAGGGCCGCCCACTCCTGGGGGGCGTCCGCCAGCCATCCGGTCAGGCGTTCGGCGAACCCGGGGAGGTGGCGGGCCAGGTCGACCAGGGCGCGGTCGAGGCGGGTGGTGCCGTCGGGGGTGCGGACCAGGAGCAGGGCGGTGCGGTGGACGAGGGCCCGCCGGTCGCCGCACCGGGACGCGGCGCGCAGGAGCGCGTCCAGGACGGCGGGGTCGTCCTCGCGGGCCAGGAGGTGTTCCCGCAGCTCCCGGCGGAGGGAACCGGAGGCGGGCGCGCCGTCGGTGGCGAGGACGCCGGCCAGCGCGGACCGCACCGGCTCCGGTCCGCCGTCCAGCAGTCCGGTGACCAGCGGGAGGAGTACGCCCCGGGCGGCGGGGCCCTCATCGAGGCGCCGGTCGGTGTAGGCGGCCACGTGTCCGGCGGTCTCCGGCCGTTCCGTCACGGCCTGGGCGATCAGTGCGGCGACCCGGCGGGCCAGCCGGGGGGTGGTGGCGTCGACGAGTCTGCGCAGCGCCTCCCCGGCGTCCGGGCCGCACAGCCGGGCCCGGAAGGCGCGGAGCACCGGATCGGGGTGGGTCGGCAGGGCGGCGGCCACCGCGCTCGGGGGCAGATACGGGTCGCCCGCGGCGAACTGCTCCAGGGTGCGCGGCAGGTGCCGGTCGCGGCTGCCCGGGTCCTGGACGAGCAGGGCGAGGGCGCCGCCGTGCAGCAGTCCGTCGGCGGGGCGGGTGAGGAGGACGAGGGCGGCGTGGCGCAGCAGGGTGCGGTCGGCGGCGGTGCGCGCGTGGGGCGCGGCGCGCAGCCCTTGGACCACGGCGGTCGTGTGCCGGGCCGGCCGGTCGTCGCGGGCCCACCGGTCGACGGCCCGGCAGACGGCGGACGGCTCCTCCTCGGCCAGTACGGCGAGCAGTTCGTCGGCCCGCCGGTGGGCGCTGTCGGCGAGCACCTCGGTGAGGCCGTCCAGGCCCCGGTGGCGGTGGGTGTGGAGCAGCGCCTGGGCGGCGGTCGCCACGGTGGCGTGCGGGGCGGCGGGCAGCGGCCGCTCGTCGTCGAACCAGCGGACCAGGAGCGGCTGTACGGTCGCGGGCTCGGCGGCGAGCAGCCGGGCGGCGGTGTCGAGGTGCCGGGGGCCGGGTTCGAGCGGGGCGCCGTCGGCGAGGACGAGGCGGCGCAGCAGGTCGAGACGCGTGGTGTCCGGCAGCCGCAGCCCCGTCCAGAAGGCGGGCCCGAACTCCGCGGGCACGGGGTGCCCTTCGCCCCGCCGCTCCGCGATGCCGTCGGCGAGCAGGCGCAGCACCTCCGTGTACGGCGCCGCGTCCGGTACGCGGGTCAGTGTCCCGGCGAGGAGCCGGCCGGCCCACCAGGAGTGCGGGTCGGCGTCCAGGGCGTGCGCGAGCTCCTCCAGGGTCAGGGCGAGCTGGGGAACGCCGTGCTGGCGGCCGAGGTGCAGCAGGGCCTCGACGACGGGGCCGATGCGGTGGTGCGGGACGGGGAGGGTGCGGGGGTCGTGCGGGCCGTGGCGGTCGTGGACGAGGACGCGCAGGGCCTCGTCCAGGTCGAGGTGGGTGCCCTGGATCCAGTCGGCGAGCTCCTCGTGCGCGAAGCGGTAGCCGCTGCCCGCGGACACGAGGAGGCCCTCGGCGAGTACGGCGTACGCCCAGCCGGTGCCGCCGCCGAGCCGGGCCGGCGCCGGGCCCCAGGGGAACACCGCCCCGAAGGACTCCGGGTCCAGCTCGCCCTGCCCGGGGCCGAGGCTGCGCCGGGCGGCCTCGTGGACCTGGCCGGAGACCCGGGCCGCGAGCCGGCGCACGGCGGTGCCGCGCAGGCCGTTCTCCGCGGCCAGCCGGGTCGCGACGCGCAGGCACATCAGGTCCAGGTAGGCCCCGAAGACCGCGTCGCGGTCGGTGCGGACGGTCGGCGGAGGGCCGGGGAGGACCGCCTGGACCTCGGAGAGCAGGCGCAGGGTGAGGGGGTGGCGGCCGTCGCCGTCCGACAGGGTGCCCTCCGCGATCCGGTACCGCGCCCGCGCTTCCCGCGCCTCGTCGTCCCGCAGGTCACCGAGGTGCACACAGGGCGGCAGCGCGACGGTTCCGACGCCGGCGGGTGGTGCGGGGCGCTCGGCGTCCGCGGCCGGCCGGGGCGCCCCGGGCCGCCCGGATGCCCTGCCGCGGACCCCCGGGCCCCTCCCGGCCCCGTCGGCACCGTCTTCGTCACGGGCACCCACCGGAACAGCCCCGGCACCCCCGGCACCGGCCTCCGGCACGCGACCCGCCTCGATCCGCCCGGCACCACCCGCCGAGTCAGCCCCGAGCCCGCCGTCGCCGGGCCTCGCCACACCCGCACCCAACCTCACGGTGTCGCCCCCTGCCTCCGGCCCCGTACCGGGCCGGCCTCCGTCGCCCGACGCGCGCGTCACCGCGACCGCGCCGTCCATCCCCCGTCGCGCGCCCAGGGCGTCCCGCCCGCTCCCCCGCAACCGGACATCCCCTGGCCGCTCCGTGCCGGGCAGCGGACAGGGCACCGGCCCCGCATCGCCGGGCCTCGCCCCCTCCGCTGTCCCGGGCAGCTCCCCCGCCGTCGCCCCGACCGCCCTGTGCAGCACCTCCCGTGGGAACTCCGCCCCCGCCCGCTCCCAGTACTCGGCCCGGCACGCCACGACCAGCCGTGCTCCCGTCTCCCGGAGCCATGCCGTCGTGCCCTCGGTCCACTCGGCGAGGCGGTGGGCCAGGACCGGCGGCATCTCCTCGGGGCCGTCGAGGAGGATCAGCAGGGGACGGCCGGCGGCGCCGGCGACGCGGGCGAGGCGTTCCGGGGAGATGTCGCCGGCGCCGGCCACGACGCGCGCGGCGCGGGCCAGTGTCCTGCGCGCGGCGTCGGCCACCGACGTGTCGTCGTCGCACAGTCCGGCGCCCCGCAGCCACAGCGTGGGCGCGGCCTCCGGGCCCCGGGAACGGCGGGCGGCGAGGGCCGCCAGCTCGGTCGTCCGGCCGCTCCCGGGCGCGCCGACGAGACCGAGGACCTGGGCCGGCCCCCCGCTGCGGGCGGTGAACGCGGCGAACTCGCGGGCGGGCACGGCCCGTCCGACCGGCTCGGCGGTCCCCGGGGCGTCCGACCGGTCCGCCGGATCCGGTGGCCGTACCGGCCGCGCTCCCTCCGGGCCGTCCCACCGCACCGACGCCGTCGTGAGCTCGAGCGTGCCCGCCGTATTGAGGTCGGCGCCGTACGCCGGAACCGTCCGCGCGTTCTCGGCGAGCAGGTCGGCGAGGGGGCCGGAGGCGGCGCGCAGCGGCACGGCGAAGCCGACGTCGCGGTGCCCGGAGGTGAGGGCGGTGCCGAGGACCCCGAGGACGGCACCGGTCCCGACGTCGAGCACGGGACCGCCGGCCGCGCCGCCGCCCAGCCGCAGCGCGTCCCGCCCGGCCGTGCCGACCGCCAGCTCCAAGGCGCCCCCGACGTGGTGGAAGCGGTCGGTGGCCGTGTAGGTGACGCCGGTGGTGCCGAGGACCCGGGCCTCGCGCCAGCAGCCTGCGGCGATCCGGACGTAGGTCCCCGCCTCCACCCGGTCCCGCACGGTGACCGGCAGCGGTTCGGTGCCGAGTCCCCCGGCGCGCACGAGAGCCAGGCCGAGGCCGGGCAGGGGGGTGACGTCCGCGGCGGCCACGACCAGGCGGCGGTCGCCGGCGGTGCGCAGGACGAGCCGGGTCAGTCCGTCGACCGCTTCGTGGCTGGTGATCACCGTGCCGTGGTGGTCGGCGGCGAATCCCGTGCCCCGGGGGCGGCCGGCCAGGTCGTGGATGCGGACCAGGGGGCCGTCCGCTCCGTCGGGCGACGGCCGGGCACCGTCCTGCGCGCCCGGAAGGTCGTCCCGCGACAGCCGCCGTGCGCTGCCGCCCGCCTCCCGGGACCGGTTCCGCGACGCCATCGCCGCACCTCCCCGCCGTACCGCCGTACACCCGTGCTCCGTTTCGACGGTAGGCACGTGAAGATCGGCGGGACAGATCGCCTCGCGAACGCGCCCCCTTCCGCTCCCCCGGTTCACTCCGAGCGCCTGCCCGGACGGGTGAACAGAAGGGAGGGGCTGGATACACCTAGGGGTGGGGGAACCGAGGGGGACCGTGGAGCGGCGGACGTGGCAGTCCTCGTGACCGCCGCTCCACGGACGGGAGTTGACAGGGCGTGGGCTCAGCCGAAGACGGCCAGGCTCTTCGCCTTGCCCCGGTGCTCCTCCACGAGCGCGACGAAGCGGCCCTCGGGGTCGAAGACGGCCACGGCACCGGCGCCCGCGTAGGTGTCGGGCATCTCCAGCCGCACCCCGTTGAGGAGCAGCCGGGTTCGCTTGGCGTCCACGTCCCAGCGCGGGAAGGCCGCGGCCGCCGCCTCGGCGACCGGCATGACCGTGAGGTCCTGCTGAAGCTGTTCCAGCGTCCTCGCGCCGTCCAGCTTGTACGGGCCGACGCGGGTGCGGCGCAGCGCCGTGAGGTGGCCGCCCACACCGAGGTCGGTGCCGAGGTCGCGGGCCAGGGCGCGGATGTAGGTGCCGGAGGAGCAGACCACCGAGACCACCAGGTCCAGCACCGGGGTGCCGTCCTCGGCGACGGCGTCCCGGACGTCGTACACCGTGAAGGAGGAGACGGTGACGGGACGGGCGGGGATCTCGAACTCCTCGCCCTCGCGCGCCCGCTTGTAGGAGCGCACGCCGTTGATCTTGATGGCGCTGACCTTGGACGGCACCTGCATGATGTCGCCGGTCAGCTTGGCGACGGCGGCGTCGACGGCCTCCCGGGTGACCTTCGAGGCGTCCTGCGACCTCGTGATCTCGCCCTCGGCGTCGTCCGTCAGCGTCGTCTGCCCGAGCCTGATGGTGCCCAGGTACTCCTTCTCGGTGAGGGCGAGGTGCCCGAGGAGCTTGGTGGCCCGCTCCACGCCGAGGACCAGGACGCCCGTCGCCATCGGGTCGAGCGTGCCGGCGTGCCCGACGCGCCGCGTCCGGGCGATGCCCCGCATCTTCGCGACGACGTCGTGCGACGTGAAGCCCGACGGCTTGTCGACGATGACAAGGCCGTCGGGCGTGGTGTGCTTGTCGGTCATTCCGCGGTGTCGTCCGTCTCGTCGTCCTCGGCGCCCGGCTTCTTGTACGGGTCCGCCTCGCCGGCGTACGCGGCGCCCGCGGACACCTCGCGCACCTTCGCGTCGGACTGGCGCGCCTTGTCGAGGAGGTCCTCGATGTTCCGGGCGGTGTCCGGGAGGGCGTCCATGACGAAGGTCAGGGTGGGCGTGAACTTCACGCCGGCCGCCTTGCCGACCTCGGAGCGCAGGATGCCCTTGGCGCTCTCCAGCCCGGCGGAAGCGGCCTTGCGCTCCTCGTCGTCCCCGTACACCGTGTAGAAGACGGTCGCCTCCCGCAGGTCACCCGTGACCCGGGTGTCCGTGATGGTGACGTGCGAGCCGAGCCGCGGGTCCTTGATCCCGCGCTGCAGCTTCTGGGCCACCACCTCTCGGATGAGGTCCGCCAGCCTTTTCGCCCGCGCGTTGTCGGCCACTGGTCCGTCTCCCGTTCTTTCCTGTCTCTGTTCCTGGGCTGGGTAAGTCAGTCGTCCTCGCCGTGGAAGCGCCGTCGCACCGACAGCAGTTCCACCTCGGGACGGGCGGCGACCAGCCGTTCGCACCGGTCGAGCACGTCGGTCAGGTGCCCCGCGTCCGCGGAGACCATGGCGAGGCCGATACCGGCTCGCCGGTGCAGGTCCATGTTCTCCACCTCGGCCGCGCTCACGGCGTACTTCCGCTGGAGCTCGGCGACGATCGGGCGGACGACGGACCGCTTCTCCTTCAGCGACCGTACGTCGCCGAGGAGGAGGTCGAAGGACAGCGTCCCCACGTACATGTGTGTATCCGGATGACCCGCCGGCACGGGATCGATGGCCCCGCCACTGGTGTGGGCAGGGACATCAAGAACGGTACCCCGATCCGGCCGGAGGCTCGACGGGGTTTCCCCGCCGGCCGCCCGGCGCCGCGGCGGGGTGCCGCAGACAGCGGCCGGGGGGGGGGGGGGGGGCGGGCCGGCCGCCCCGCCCCGGCCGCCCGCGGGGGACCCCCCCCCCCACACGCC
>NZ_JBHXFL010000050.1:0-45641 GCF_042724095.1 Streptomyces sp. NPDC127100 | reverse complement strand
GGCCGGAACCGCCCGGTCGTCCGTCGTCGCCGGGAGTGCCGTCCTGGGCCGGCGCTTTCGGCAGCAGAGACCGCAGCGGGGCGACGTCGTCCTCTATGGCGTCGAGCACCGACGACACCTCTTCACTGACGTCCCCGAGCTGCACGGGCAGCCGCTCGCGCAGGGCGCCCCAGGCCTCCCGGTGCGAGCGGGAGAAGGCGGAGAGCGCCTGCATGGGGGCCAGGGATTCGGGGTCGCGGGCGTAGGCGGCGCTGAGCAGGCGGTGGCCCTCGGACGCGTCGTGCCGCATGCCGGACAGGGCGCGGCGGATCTCGCCGAGATCCTCGTGGTCGAGGGGGCCGCTGCGGCCGCGCTCCATGAGGCGCCGTGCCTCGTTGAGCCGGGTCGACGCCAGGTCGAGGTAGGCCCGGCCGCGTTCGTCGTCGCCGTCGGCGAAGCCGAGCTTGAAGTCCTCTATGCCGCGCTTGAGGCCGTAGAGCGAGTCACCGGGCAGCGCGTCCGAACTGGCAGCGGCGACTCCGCCGAGGGCTCCGGCGGCGACACTCACGCTCAGTCCGCCCGCGGTGAGGCCCTTGGCCAGCCGCGAGCGCGGCCGGAGCCTTCCCAGCGGGGTCGCCCGATGGGCGCCGCGGGCCCGGCGCTGCTCGGGCACCGAAGGGTCCGTCGCCCCGCCGCCCGCGGTGCCCTCCTGCATCATGGCCTCGAACGCGGCCACCAGCTGGGCCCGTTGGACGACCTTGACCTCGGGGTCCAGCTCCGGCCGGGGCAGCGATTCCAGGCCGGCGGCGAGGGACAGCAGACGTCCCTGCCCGGTCTGGTCCGCGGCGGTCCCGGCGGGTGCCGGGCCTTCGGACTGCTCGGCCGCCGCCCCGGGATCGGACTGGTCCTCCAGAGCCTGGGCGAAGGCGTTCGCCCGCCGGTGCGCCGATACGTTCGCGATCACTGGCGGCACCTCCTCTCGTCATCACGGTCGACTCCCCAGGGGGTCCTGAGGGTTGCACGCCCCTTCCGAAACCACACGAACGTGTGATCGGAGCCGGTCGGGGGTGACCACAGGGAGCCTGCATCCCGCACAACGAGCGGCGCGGCACTTGGGTTACGGACGACGGATGACCGGACCGAGGTCTCAACCGACTTCGACAGACGGTGACTTGGGGGATGCGTAGGGTGGTGGCGCCTCGGGGGCGCCGGGGACTCAGCGGGCGTCGTCCGGCAGCAGTCGGGCGAGGGTGCGGACGGCCCGGTACTGGAGGGTCTTGATGGCGCCCTCGTTCTTGCCCATGACACGGGCGGTCTCGGCGACCGAGAGGCCCTGGAGGAAGCGGAGGGTGACGCACTCCTGCTGTTGTGGGTTGAGCCGCCGGACGGCGTCGAGCAGGGCGGCGTTGGAGAGGGACTCGAGGACGGAGTCCTCGGGGGAGCGCTCGACCTCGTTGGCGTCGAGCATCTCGCCGGTGGTGACCTCGAGCCGGAAGCGGCTGGACTTGAAGTGGTCGGCGACGAGGTTGCGGGCGATGGTCACGAGCCAGGCGCCGAAGTCGCGCCCCTGCCAGGTGAAGGTGCCGATGCGCCTGAGGGCCCGCAGGAACGTCTCGCTGGTCAGGTCCTCGGCGGTCGCCTTGCCGCCCACGCGGTAGTAGATGTAGCGGTAGACGGTGTCGCTGTACTGGTCGTAGAGCCGCCCGAACGCGTCGGCCTCGCCGGCCTGGGCGCGTTCGACCAGGTCCATCATGCGGGCGCTGTCGCTGTCCGCGGCGGGGCGGCGGTGGGCGGCGGCGGCCCCCGACGAGGACGACCGCGCCCGTCTGCCGACGGCGGCGCTGCCCTCGGCCAGTGCATAGCACGGGCCCGCGGGGGCGGCGGCCGCGGCGAGGGCGGGGACGGCGTACGCGGTGGGGACGAAGACGCGCAGCAGGTCCTGGGCTGATTTGACCGTTGCGCGCAGCGTAGCCAGGCCCGAGGCGTCAACCCCGACGTGTGGGTACACGGGACTCCCAGAGGCAGAGCTTCCATCACGTGCAGTACGGAACCATTCACCCGTCGTAGCGAAGGTGGGGTACCGGATTGCGTCTGAGGAGAATAACGCTTCGTACAGGTGCTGCTACGCCCAGTTGCTCAAATCATCGATTACGTCGCTTCCGTGGCCGATTGACGCCCGGTCAAGTGCCGCAGATTGATCGCTTGACGACCGAAACGGTTCGGCTTCCTGGTGACTACAGTGCGTGTTGTGCCCGATGTGGGAGAAGGGGACTGAAGAGAGCCCTCCGGGGGTATGCCGGACCGATTGACCGGGCGGCGCCCGCACGTGCGGCGCCGGTGCCGGTCCGGGGTCAGCGGCGGCGACGGTGCAGCGCGATGGCCGCCGCGGTGCCGCCCGCCACCGCGCCGATGCCGGCCGCGGCCGGAATGCCGACCTTCGCGGCCTTGCGGCCCGTGCGGTAGTCGCGCAGCCGCCACTCCAGCTCGCGGGCGTGCTTGCGCAGTTTCGAGTCGGGATTGATCGCGTACGGATGGCCGACCAGCGACAGCATCGGGATGTCGTTGTGGGAGTCGCTGTAGGCGGCGCAGCGGGAGAGGTCCAGGCCCTCGGCCGCCGCCAGCGCCCGTACCGCCTCCGCCTTGGCGGGGCCGTGCAGCGGTTCGCCGACCAGCTTGCCCGTGTAGACGCCGCCGATGGACTCGGCGACCGTGCCGAGCGCGCCGGTGAGGCCCAGCCGCCGGGCGATCACCTGGGCGATCTCCACCGGGGCGGCCGTGACCAGCCAGACCTTCTGCCCGGCGTCGAGGTGGGCCTGGGCCAGGGCCCGGGTGCCCGGCCAGATCCGCTCGGCCATGTACTCGTCGTAGATCTCCTCGCCGATCGACCTCAGCTCGGAGACGCGGTGGCCCTTGACGATGGAGAGCGCCGAGTCGCGGGCGTCCTGCATGTGCTCCGGGTCCTCGATGCCGGCGAGCCGGAACCACGCCTGCTGCCAGGCGAACCGGGCGAGGTCGCGGGTCTCGAAGAACTTCCGCTTGTACAGGCCCCGGCCGAAGTGGAAGAGGGCGGCGCCCTGCATCACGGTGTTGTCGAGGTCGAAGAAGGCGGCGGCGCGGTCGTCGCCGTGGACGGGGAAGTCGGGTTCCCCGCCGGGGGCGGCGTCGGGAAGGTCCTGGGTGGACTTGCGGGCGGCCTCCGCCGAGGCCTCGCCTGCCAACACGCTCCGCGCCGTGGCGGAGCGCCTACGGGGGGTGAGCCATCCGAGAGCGGCCATGTCCGTGAGCATAGCCAGTTTGTTCGGAGGCTTCGGACCCGAGAGGTTGGGGGGCTGTGAACTCTGGGCGGCCGTCGCGTTGCCGGGCCGGGCCCGCGGGCGTGTCGGGCCGCCGGTCCCCCGGGCCGTCCGGTCGCCGGCTCCGCACGGGGTGCGGTCGTCGGCGGAGGCGCTCCCTCCGGTCGGGTCCGCGCGAGAATGGCCGGCATGAGTCCCCTCTTCCGCCGCAGGGCCCCGCAGGCGCCCGGGGCCCCCGAGACCGCCGAGCACCCGCCAAGCCCTCCGCACTCCGAGAACCATCTCGTCACCCTCATCCGCAAACCCGGCTGTCATCTGTGTGATGACGCACAGCTCGTCGTCGAGAAGGTGTGTGCCGAGCTCGGTGTCCCCTGGGAGGGGAAGGACATCACCGAGGACAGCCGGCTCCACGACCAGTACTGGGAGCAGATCCCGGTCGTCCTGGTCGACGGCAGGCAGCACACCTTCTGGCGTGTGAACGAGGAGCGCCTGCGCAGGGCACTGACCGAGCAGTACAAGTAGTCCGGATGGTCGCTTAGGATCGATGGCGACATGGTCTCGGGGGCGTTGATCGTGAGGAGCGTGAGCGGCTTTGCCCCCGATGGGACAGGAACGCGGGTGCGAGTGCGCCGGTTCCCCGTTCGGGCGCCGGGGGCGCGTGACCCCGGTCACGTTGGCCGGGCAAATCGGACACCATCTTTGTGCACGCGTTCACAAAGACATAGCCTGCATTCGACGGGGCGGTCATGTAGGGACGTATGACCGCCTACAGCCCCGCTCTACCCGCAGGAGCATCGTGGCAACTGGCCGAACACACCGACCGGCGACCCGCAGCCGAGGAATCCCCGAGGCCACCGTCGCCAGGCTTCCGCTGTACCTCCGAGCCCTCACCGCACTGTCGGAGCGCTCGGTCCCCACGGTCTCCTCCGAGGAGCTGGCGGCCGCGGCGGGAGTCAACTCCGCGAAGCTCCGCAAGGACTTCTCCTACCTCGGCTCCTACGGGACCCGGGGGGTCGGCTACGACGTCGAGTATCTCGTGTACCAGATCTCGCGTGAACTCGGGCTGACCCAGGACTGGCCGGTCGTGATCGTCGGTATCGGCAACCTCGGCGCCGCGCTCGCCAACTACGGCGGGTTCGCGTCCCGTGGTTTCCGCGTCGCCGCGCTCATCGACGCCGACCCGCAGATGGCCGGAAAGCCCGTCGCCGGGATCCCCGTGCAGCACACCGACGAGCTGGAGAAGATCATCCAGGACGACGGTGTCTCGATCGGCGTGATCGCGACCCCCGCCGGTGCCGCCCAGCAGGTCTGCGACCGGCTCGTGGCCGCCGGTGTCACGTCCATCCTCAACTTCGCGCCGACCGTGCTGAACGTCCCCGAGGGCGTCGACGTGCGCAAGGTCGACCTCTCCATCGAGCTGCAGATCCTCGCGTTCCACGAGCAGCGCAAGGCCGGCGAGGAGGCCGCGGCCGACGCCGGCGCGGTCCCGCCCGCCGTCGCCCGCAAGCAGCCGTCCGCCGACCAGGGACCCGACGGGGACGTGCCCGCCGTGATGCCGGCATGAGTCTCCTCGTCGTCGGGCTGAGCCACCGCAGTGCCCCCGTCAGCGTCCTGGAGCGGGTGTCGCTGAACGCGGAGGCGCAGTCCAAGCTGCTGCAGGACACCGTCGCCGCCGAGCCGGCCGCCGAGGCCGCGCTGCTGGCCACCTGCAACCGCGTGGAGCTGTACGCCGACGTGGACAAGTTCCACGCCGGTGTCGCCGAGCTGTCCACGCTGCTCGCCCAGCACAGCGGGGTCGGCCTGGACGAGCTCACTCCTTATCTTTATGTGCACTACGAGGACCGGGCCGTCCACCACCTGTTCTCGGTGGCCTGCGGGCTCGACTCGATGGTGGTCGGCGAGGGCCAGATCCTCGGTCAGATAAAGAACTCCCTGGCCCGCGCCCAGGACCTGCACACCGCCGGCCGGCTCCTCAACGACCTGTTCCAGCAGGCCCTCCGGGTCGGCAAGCGCGCCCACTCCGAGACCGGCATCGACCGCGCCGGGCAGTCCCTGGTCACCTTCGGCCTGGAGCAGCTCGCCGCCGGGGCCGACGTCCAGACCTGGGCGCGGGGCAAGAAGGCGCTGGTGATCGGCGCCGGTTCGATGTCCTCGCTGGCCGCCGCCACGCTGGCGCGTTCCGGGATCGCCGAGATCGTGGTCGCCAACCGCACCTTCGAGCGGGCCGAGCGGCTCGCCCGGATCCTGACCGAGGGCGACGACACGGACGTGCTGGCCCGCGCGGTACCGATGGACGCGGTGCCGGCCGAGCTGACACGTGCCGACGTGGCCGTCTCCTGCACCGGGGCGACCGGGCTGGTCCTCACGGCGGACGCCGTGGTGGCGACGGTCGAGGGCCGCACCGGCGCGCCCACGGTCGTGACCCCGTCCGCCGACGCCCGCCCGGCCGCCGACGCCGGTCCCGCCGACGGACGGCAGAGTGCCGAGACGCCTCTGCCGGGTGCCGGCGCCGACGAGAACTGCCCGCTGGACCTGTCCTCCGTGCCCACCGGCTTCTCCGTGATGGGGGAGGCCGCGGTGGCCGGCATGGACGCGGCGACGCTGGAGCAGCACGGGGCCTGGGTCGCGGGCGGTACGGCCGTGGACCGGCCGCGCGAGGCGGTGCGGACCGTCCCCGAGGCGGAGACCGAGCTGATCGGCGCGCTGGCCGCGACGGCCGCGAGCGTCGGCCGGATCCCCGAGCGCCGCCGCCCCGAGCCCGTCGCCGACGTGCCGCGCCCGCAGCCCGTGCTCTTCCTGCTCGACCTCGCCATGCCGCGCGACATCGACGCCGCCGTGCACCGGCTGGCCGGGGTGCGCCTGGTGGACATCGAGTCGCTCGCCGAGGCGTCGGCCGACGCACCGATGGCCGCCGACGTCGACATGGTCCGCCGGATCGTCGCCGACGAGGTCGCGGCCTTCGGCGCCGCCCAGCGGGCCGCGCACATCACGCCCACGGTCGTCGCGCTGCGCAGCATGGCCGCCGGCGTCGTCGCCGGTGAGATCGCCCGGCTGGAAGGGCGGCTGCCGGGTCTCGACGACAAGCACCGCGCCGAGATCACCCAGACCGTCAAGCGTGTGGTCGACAAGCTGCTGCACGCGCCGACGGTCCGGGTCAAGCAGCTCGCCGCCGAGCCCGGCGGTGCCGGGTACGCGGACGCGCTGCGCACCCTGTTCGACCTCGACCAGGAGACGGTGGCCTCCGTCTCGCGGACCGAGAACAGCACTGAGAAGAACCGAGGGCCGGCATGACTGAGAAGGCACTGAGACTGGGGACGAGGCGCAGCAAGCTCGCCATGGCCCAGTCCGGGCAGGTGGCGGATGCCGTGAGCCAGGTGACCGGACGGCCTGTGGAGCTCGTCGAGATCACCACGTACGGCGACACGTCCCGCGAGCACCTGGCCCAGATCGGCGGCACGGGCGTGTTCGTCGCCGCGCTGCGCGAGGCCCTGCTGCGGGGTGACGTGGACTTCGCGGTTCATTCGCTCAAGGACCTCCCCACCGCGCAGCACGAGGGCCTGGTCCTGGCGGCCACCCCCGTGCGCGAGGACCCGAGGGACGTCATCGTCGCCCGGGACGCGCGGAAGTTCACCGACCTGCCGAGCGGGGCCCGCATAGGCACGGGCGCGCCGCGTCGCATGGCACAGCTGAACGCGTACGCCCGCGCCCACGGAATGGAGATCGAGACGGTCCCGATCCGGGGCAACGTCGACACCCGCATCGGATACGTCCACAGCGGTGAGCTCGACGCCGTCGTGCTGGCCGCCGCCGGACTGAACCGGGTCGGACGCATCGACGAGGTGACCGACTTCCTGTCGGTCGACACGGTTCTGCCCGCCCCCGGCCAGGGGGCCCTGGCGATCGAGTGCGCCGCGGACAACGCTGCGCTGATCGCCGCGCTCGCCGAGCTCGACGACCCGTTCACGCGGGTCGCCGTCACGGCCGAGCGGTCACTGCTCGCCGCTCTGGAAGCCGGCTGCAGCGCCCCCGTGGGCGCCTTGGCCGACTTGCTGACCGACGGGCAGACTGTCAAGGAAATGCGCCTGCGCGGCGTCGTCGGTACGACCGACGGCTCGACGCTGGTGCAGCTGTCCACCACCGGTCCCGTGCCCCAGACGCACGATGCGGCGCTGGCACTCGGTCGCGAACTCGCCACCGAGATGCTCGCCCAGGGCGCGGCCGGTCTGATGGGGGAGCGAGCACATTGAGCCCCACCACCTTTCCCGCCTGTCCCGAACACGGGCACGTCACCTTCCTCGGTGCCGGACCCGGAGATCCGGGACTGCTGACCCTGCGCGCCGTGGAGGCGCTGGCGAACGCGGACGTCCTCGTCGCCGAGCACGAGGTGCTCGACGTCGTACGGACGCACGCGAGGCAGGGCGTGTCCGAGGTGCTCACGGATGCCGATCCGTCGGATCCGGGCACGGGCACGCCCCAGCTGACGGTAGTTGACGGTGCGTCAACGAGCGTCGGCGTCCCCGCTGTGCGGGATGCCGCACATCTTGTCATGGAGGCCGCGCGGGGCGGCAGGCGGGTTGTGCGTGCGGTGACCGGGGACCCCGGGCTCGACACGTACGCCGCCGAGGAGATGCTCGCGTGCGCCGCGGCCGGGGTGCCCTTCGAGGTCGTCCCCGGCATCGCGAACGCCGTCGGCGTGCCCGCGTACGCCGGTGTGCCGCTGCGGGACGCCGAGGGTGCCGACGTGCGGTTCGTGGACGCCCGTACGGCGTCGGACCGCTGCTGGACCGAGGTGGGCGCCTCCGACGGGACGGTCGTGGTGTCGACGACGCTGGACTCGGTGGCCGCGGCCGCCGGGGAGCTGGTGTCGGCCGGCCGCAAGCCGGACACCCCGCTGACGGTGACCATCGCCGGTACGACGACGCGGCAGCGCACCTGGACGGCGACGCTCGGCACGGTCGCGCAGACGCTGAAGCAGGCCAAGGTGCTGCCGTCCCCGGACGGCGGCCGCCCGGTGATAGCCGTGGTCGGCGAGCGCAGCGCCTCCGCCCGGCGTGACCAGCTGTCGTGGTTCGAGTCCAAGCCGCTGTTCGGCTGGAAGGTCCTCGTGCCGCGCACGAAGGAGCAGGCGGCGTCGCTCTCCGACCAGCTGAGGTCGTACGGGGCCGTGCCGCACGAGGTGCCGACCATCGCGGTGGAGCCCCCGCGCACCCCGCAGCAGATGGAGCGGGCGGTCAAGGGCCTGGTGACGGGCCGCTACGAGTGGATCGCGTTCACGTCGGTCAACGCGGTGAAGGCGGTCCGGGAGAAGTTCGAGGAGTACGGCCTCGACGCCCGTGCCTTCGCGGGCATCAAGGTCGCCGCGGTGGGCGAGCAGACCGCCAAGGCGCTGATCGCCTTCGGCGTGAAGCCGGACCTGGTGCCGAGCGGCGAGCAGTCGGCCGCGGGCCTGCTGGAGGACTGGCCGCCGTACGACCCGGTCTTCGACCCGATCGACCGGGTGTTCCTCCCCCGTGCCGACATCGCCACCGAGACCCTGGTGGCCGGGCTGATCGAGCTGGGCTGGGAGGTCGACGACGTCACCGCCTACCGCACGGTGCGCGCCTCGCCGCCGCCGGCCACGACCCGCGAGGCGATCAAGGGCGGCGGCTTCGACGCGGTGCTGTTCACGTCGTCGTCCACGGTGCGGAACCTGGTCGGCATCGCGGGCAAGCCGCACAACGTGACGGTGATCGCCTGCATCGGCCCGGCGACGGCCAAGACCGCGGAGGAGCACGGGCTGCGCGTGGACGTCATGGCTCCCGAGCCGTCCGTCCACAAGCTGGCGGAGGCGCTCGCCGACTTCGGCCTGCGCCGCCGCGCGGCGGCCCTGGACGCCGGCGACCCGGTGACGCGGCCGAGCGAGCGCCGGCCGGGGGCACGGAGGCGTCGGTCCTCGACCTGAGGTCGCCCGGCGGGGCGAGGTCGTACGCGTGAGGTGGTGGCGGGACGTGCTGGGCGCGTCCCGCCACCGCTCGTTGGGCGGCCCGCCTCCCCGGGCGGCGGCCGGTCCGCGCGAGGAGGTGAATCCTTTCCGGACCTCCCGGCCTCTTGTCCGTGTACCGGCCGAACGGGCCGGCGGAACCGGGAGGAGACACCGATGATGGTCACCGGGCTCGTAGTGGTCGGAGTCCTGCTCGTGGGCGCGTGCGCTCGGCATCTGACGCGGCGTTACAGGAGCGGAAACTGACCGGTGCCCGCGCGTGGGGCGGCTCCCCGTCGGGGGAGCGGACGAACCGGCGCTTCCGCTGGCCGGACGAGCGGCTGATCAGGGCCGCTCAGGACGGTGACGCGACGTCGCTCACCACCGTCGTCATGGAATCGCAGCCCCACGTGCGCAGGTTCGCCCTGTCGCTGTGCGCCTCACCGCAGGACGCGGAGGACGCGGCGCAGGAGGCGCTGATCATCCTCTACCGGAAGATCGGCACCTTGCGGGCCACCGGCGCGCTCGCCTCGTGGATGTTCCGGATCGTGCGCAACGAATGCCTCCGTCAGGTGCGGCTGCTCGTCCCGCGGAGCGACGCGGCGCCGGCCGGGCCGGAGGGGCCCGCGGAACCGTCCGCCGAGGACGCGGTGCTGCGCAGGCTGGAGGTGGAGCGGGTCGCGGCCGCGGTCGGCGCCCTTCCCCGTGACCAGCGGCAGGTCCTGCTCATGCGGGACGTCCAGGGCCTGCCCGGCAGGGCCGTCGCCCATGCGCTCGGGTTGAGCAACGCCGCGATGAAGTCGCGGCTGCACCGCGCTCGCGCGGCACTGCGTCACTCACTGGCGGCGACCGATCCAGCCCTCGATCCAGTCATCGAGCCACCAGTCGGAGGAGAGTCATGACCGTGAAGCCGGCACAGTCCCCGTCGCCCGGGAAGAACTTCGCGAGCAAGTCCGTCCCGCGCCACCTGGCGCGCGGCGCCATCGGCTTCGGGCTGATCATCGGATCGGTCGCCCTGGTGCCCGTCGCCGGCCCCGCCACCCTGCTGGCGGCCCCGTTGGCCCTGGTCGCGTTTCGCGGCTGCCCCACCTGCTGGATGGCCGGTCTGGCGCAGACCATGTCCCGCGGCCGTCTGGAGCGCCGGTGTGTGGACGGCGTCTGCACCCTCGCCGAGGCGTCCCCTTCCGGGTGACCTCCCCGAAGGGGGTCAGCCGAGGCGGCGGATCGGGGTGCCGGCGAGGTAGGCGCCGATGGCTTCCACCGCCTGGCCGTAGTACGTGCGGTAGTTGAGGTGGGAGACGTAGCCCAGGTGCGGGGTGGCCAGGAGGCGGGGGGCCGTGCGCATGGGGTGGTCGGCGGGGAGGGGTTCGGCGTCGAAGACGTCGACCGCCGCGCCCGCGATCCGGTGCTCGCGCAGGGCGGTGAGCAGCGCGTCCTGGTCGACGAGTGCCGAGCGGGAGGTGTTGACCAGGTAGGCGTCCGGCTTCATCAGGGCCAGTTCGGGAGCGCCCAGGATGCCCCGGGTGGTCTCGCCCAGGACCAGGTGGAGCGAGAGGAAGTCGCTGGTGCGGAGCAACTCCTCCTTCGAAGGCGCGAGTTCGGCGCCCACCTCGTCCGTGCGCTCCTTGGTGAGGTGGGGGCTCCAGGCCGTGACCTCCATGCCGAAGGCGAGGCCCACCCGCGCCACCCGGCCGCCGATCTTGCCCAGGCCGAGCAGGCCGAGGCGGCGGCCGTGCAGGTCCGCGCCGACCGTCGACTGCCAGGGGCCGCCCGCGCGCAGGGCGTTGTTCTCCGTCACGATGCCCCGGGCCAGGCCGAGGAGCAGCGCCCAGGTCAGTTCCACCGGCGGGGTGGGGGAGCTCTGGGTGCCGCAGACCGTGACGCCGTTCCGTTCGGCGGCGGCGAGGTCGATGACGGAGTTGCGCATGCCGGACGCCACGAGCAGCTTCAGCCGGGGGAGCCGGTCGAGGAGGGAGGCGGGGAACGGGACGCGTTCGCGCAGGGTCACCGCGATGTCGAAGTCGGCGAGGGCCCGGGCCAGTTCGTCCTCGGTGGCGAAGTGCTCGGTGAAGGCGGTGACCTCCACGCGGTCGCCGACGGGGCCCCAGTCGGCGACGGTGGTGGCGACGTCCTGGAAGTCGTCGAGCACGGCGCAGCGCAGGCGCATGTCAGTCCTCTCGGGTGAGGCCGGTACCGCCGCCGCGGGACGGGCGGGCGTCCTGGGATTGTCCTGCGTTACGGTGCCGGCGCGCCCGGCGCACCACCTGGGCGACGGCCGTCGCCGGGGCGAGCACGAGGACCGCGAGGCCGGTGAGGACGACCGGGTTCACCCACGGCGGCACCAGCTCGGTGCCCGTGCCGTCCGGCGTCACGCACTGTGCGCTGACCGGCGGCGTCATCCGCGTCACCACGTGGTCGCCGCGTGCGCCGGCGGCCGCGCACATCTGGTCCGGGTCCAGGATGTAGAACCCGCGGCTCACGCCGTAGGCGTACGCGCACAGGGCTGTCGCGCCGGCCATCACGGTCAGCAGGCAGAGCGACTTCGTGTCGGGCAGGCGCCAGCCGGCCCCGAGCTCCCGGCGCCACGCCCGCACGGCGAGCATGCCCGCGGTGCCCAGGGCGACGAACGGGGCGAAGGCCAGGGCGAGGAAGAGCAGGGCCGTCATGCCGGTACGGACACCGTTCGCCGGTGATCGGTTCCGTCGCCCGGCAGGAGCCCGGCAGGAGCCGGAAGCGGAGGGCCGCGGGCCGACTCCGCGTCGGCAAAGGCATGGCGGGGGCGGGCGTAGCGTAGGTGGTATGACGACGTACGGATCCTTTCCCGGCACCCGGCCCCGGCGGCTTCGGACCACTCCCGTCATGCGTCGGATGGTCGCCGAGACGCGGCTGCATCCCGCCGACCTGATCCTGCCCGCCTTCGTGCGCGAGGGCGTGAGCGAGCCGGTGCCGATCGCGGCGATGCCCGGGGTCGTGCAGCACACCCGGGACAGCCTGAAGAAGGCCGCCGCCGAGGCGGTCGAGGCCGGGATCTCCGGGATCATGCTGTTCGGCGTGCCGGAGGAGGCCAAGAAGGACGCCGCCGGGACGGCGGGGACCGACCCGGACGGCATTCTGCAGGTCGCCCTGCGGGACGTGCGGGCCGAGGTCGGGGACGAACTGCTCGTCATGTCCGACCTGTGCCTCGACGAGTTCACCGACCACGGGCACTGCGGGGTGCTCGACGACCGGGGCCGGGTCGACAACGACGCCACGCTCGAGCGGTACGCCGAGATGGGGCAGGTCCAGGCCGACGCCGGCGCCCACGTGGTCGCGCCCAGCGGGATGATGGACGGGCAGATCGGGGTCATCCGCGACGCCCTCGACCAGATCGGGCGGGAGGACGTCGCGATCCTCGCCTACACCGCGAAGTACGCCTCCGCCTTCTACGGGCCCTTCCGCGAGGCCGTCGGATCCTCGCTCAAGGGCGACCGCAAGACCTACCAGCAGGACGGCGCCAACGCGCGCGAGTCGCTGCGGGAGCTGGCGCTCGACCTGGAGGAGGGCGCCGACATGGTGATGGTCAAGCCGGCCGGCCCCTACCTCGACATCCTGGCCAAGGTCGCCGAGGCCGTCGACGTGCCCGTCGCCGCCTACCAGATCTCCGGCGAGTACTCGATGATCGAGGCCGCCGCGGAGAAGGGCTGGATCGACCGCGACCGGGCCATCCTGGAGACGCTCACCGGCATCAAGCGGGCCGGTGCGCGCAACATCCTGACCTACTGGGCCACCGAGGTCGCTCGCACGCTGCGCTGAACGGCCTCCCCCGGTGCGGCGCACAGGGGGTGCGGGCACCTCTTCAGAAGCCGAGCGCCGCGTCCACGTCGGTCTGCCAGTAGGTGACCGTCAGCGCCGTGTCGACGTACACGCCGCCGGCGGGCAGGGCGACCGTTGCGATGGAGCCGTCCTCGAAGGGGACGGTGAGGGTGCTCGTCTCGTAGCCGTTCTCGCCGCTGCCGTCGCCGGCCGACAGCAGCACCCCGGCGTAGCCGGCCTCGCCGGGCGCGACGCCGGTCAGCGACTGCGGCTTGGTCGCCTCCGCGACCGGCGGCACCGCCTGGGCCTCGCCGAAGCGGGCCGCCGGGTACGGCGGCAGCATGCACGTCTTCGAGCCGGTGTTGGTGGCGGTCAGCAGCAGGTGGTTGAGCGGGCGGGACAGCTTCTGCGCGGTGATCTTCACGTCGGCCGCGGAGCACTTGCCGGGCATGTCGTCCTGGCTGTCGGTGTCGCCGCCGTTCGCCGAACCGGCGGAGGAGCCCTTGCCCTTCTGGCCGGAGCCCGAGGTGCCGGCCTCGCCGGAGGAGCCCGCCGAGCCGTGCGAGTCCGTGCCCGAGCCGGCCGAGCCGGACGGCGCCTTGTCCCCGCCCGTGGAGGCGGAGGCGCCGGCGGACGGGGTGCTCGGGCCCGTGGCCGCCGCGGAGGAGGACGGGACGCTCTCGGCGCCCGTGTCCGAATCGCCCTCACAGGCCGTCAGGGCGAGCGCGGCCAGTGCGACGGTGGTGGCGGCGAAGAGGCGGGTGCGGGTGGTGCGTGCGGACATGAAGGGGCCCCGTTTCGGTGGAAGTTGGGTGAGCCGCTCGACCGTTCGCCGGGAGCGGCTGCTTGGATGACCACAGCTTGGGGTCCGAGTCGTCCCGCGCGCCAGCAGCGCCGCCGCATGCGGGACGCTGGGATGCCGAAGGGGGCTCTGACCTGTGGAAACGGTGTCCCTCTGGGATGCGGTACGGGGATGCTGGGAGAGGGAGGAACGGTGGCGGGGGACGACTTCGCGGAACTGCTGCGGGAGCTCAAGGAGCGGTCCGGGCTCAGTTACGGGGCCTTGGGCAAGCGGCTGCACATGAGCGCGTCCACGGTGCACCGGTACGTCAGCGGGGAGGTCGTGCCCGTCGAGTTCGCGCCCGTCGAGCGGCTGGCCCGGGCGTGCCGGGCGACCCCCGGGGAACTGCTCGAACTCCACCGCCGCTGGATCCGGGCGGATGCGCTGCGCGGCGTGAAGAAGGCGGAGGAGAGGACCGGGGAGGGGGCGGAGACGCCGGGAGAGGCGGACACCGGGGCGCCCGGAGGGACGGCCGGGGACGCCCGCCCTCGGCAGCCGGAGCCCGGGGCACGGGACGCTGCCGGGGCTGCCGGGGCTGCCGGGGCTGCCGGGGCTTCTGGGGAAAGCGGGGCCGCCGACGCTGCCGGTACTGGCGGGAGCGCCGAGACCGCTGGAGCGGCCCGGACAAGGCCGGCCCAGGGGTCCGGGGCTGCCGGGGCGACCGAGGCCGCCGATGCCGGCGGGGCCGGCCGGACCGGGCCGGTCGGAACCGCCGGGTCAGGCGGGCCGATCGGGGCTGCCGGGGCCGGTGGGGTCGCCGGCACTGCGGGGGTGGACGAAGCCGCCCGGACGGGGACCGCCGGTGCCGCCGGGGCCGGGCGGGGCGCTGAGTCCGCCGGAGCCGCTCCGACCGGGCCGGCCGAAGAGGCGGAGGCATCCGAAGGCGCCGGGTCGGCCGGGGCTGTCGGGTCCGCCCGGACCGGCCCGGCCGGAGCCGCGGCGGCATCCGGAGTCGCCGGGGTGGTCGGAGAGGTCGGAGAGGTCGGAGAGGTCGGGGGCGGGGCCGGCGGTCGGGGGCCTGCGGGGGGACGCGGTGGCTCCGTCGCCTCCCCGTCGGCCGCGGCGTTCCGGCCGGCCGGTCGGCCGGTGGAGAAGCGGGCGGGCGGGCCGCGTCGTCGGGTGCCGCGTGCCGCCCTGTACGCCGCGACCGGCGTCGTCGCCATCGCCGGTGCCGTGGCGCTCGTGGCGAACCTCGTGCAGGGCGACGGCGACGCCGGGCGGCGCGGTCCGGCCGGGGCCGCCGGGGCCGCCGTGTCGTCCCCCGCGCCGGTGTCCGGGACCGCCACCCGCCCGGCGTCCCCGCGTGCGAGCGCCTCAGCCTCGGCGTCCGCCACCCCGTCGCCGTCCACCTCCGTGTCCGTCGAGGCACCGGCGACGCGCCCGGGCACGGCCGCACCGAGCCGCCGCGCCCCCGCCTCGGGCCCGGCGCTCACCGTGTCGACCACCCCGTACTTCTGGGACTCCCCCTGCGACCACGCCTTCCTCGTCGACCGCAGCCCGCAGAACGTGCTGCCCCCGCCCCCGCAGCAGGACTCGGTCGGCTGGGCCACCGCCTACGGCGCGGTCTCCGCGAACCGGCAGACGGTCGTCCTCACCGTGCAGGGCACCGGAGAGGAGACCGTGGTCCTCAAGGACCTGCACGTCCGCGTGGTGGACAGCGGGCCGGCGCTGGACTGGAACCAGTACGTGATGGGCAACGGCTGCGGCGGCGGCGTGGACACCGCGTCGTTCGACGTCTCGCTCGACCTGGGCACCCCGCTGGCGATGCCGGTCGCCGGACAGCGGGACTTCCCGTACAGCGTCACCGAGTCCGACCCCGAGGTGTTCCACGTCAAGGCGCACACCAGCGGCCACGACGTGAGCTGGTACCTGGAGCTGGAGTGGTCGAGCGGCGACCGGGAGGGCACCCTGCGCGTCGACGACCACGGCAGGCCGTTCCGCACCAGCGCCTCCAAGGACGCGTCCTACTACGCGTACCCCCTCGGCAGCCACGCCTGGGAGTTCGTCGAGGGGACCTGACCGGCGGGGTGTCCGCATCACGGAAACGTCCTTGTAGACGGCACGTACTTCCCTAGGCTGCGGGCATGACAGTGACTCAGGACGCCGCCCCCACCGCCACCGCACCCCTGCCGCCGCTCGCCGCGCGGGCCCGGTCGATCGGCGGTTCGCCGGTACGGGACATCCTCGCCGTCACCGCCCGCCCCGAGGTGATCAACTTCGCGGGCGGGCTGCCGGCGCCCTCGCTGTTCGACGCGGAGGGCATCGCCGCCGCGTACCGGGCCGTCCTCGCCGAGGCACCGGCGCGGGCGCTCCAGTACTCCACCACCGAGGGCGAGCCCGCCCTGCGGGCCGCGCTCGCCGCCCGGACCTCGGCACGCGGACTGGACACCGGCGCCGACGACATCCTCGTCACCACCGGCTCCCAGCAGGCACTGTCCCTGCTCGCGACCGCCCTGATCGAGTCGGGCGACACGGTCCTCGTCGAGAGCCCCTGCTACCTGGCCGCCCTCCAGGCCTTCGGCTTCGCGGGCGCCCGCGTGATCGCCCTGCCGGGGGACGAGGACGGGCCGGACCCCGTGGCGCTGGAGGAGCTGGTGGTGCGCGAGCGGCCCAAGCTGCTCTACACCGTGCCCACCTTCTCCAACCCGACGGGCCGCACCATGCCCGCCGCCCGCCGTGCCGCCGTCGCCGAGGTCGCCGGCCGGTGCGGGCTGTGGATCGTCGAGGACGACCCGTACGGGGAGCTGCGCTTCGAGGGTGACCGCGTGCCGTGGATCGCCTCCCTGGACGGCGCCCGGGACCGCACCGTGCTGCTGGGCTCCTTCTCCAAGGTGATGGCGCCGGGCCTGCGCCTGGGCTGGCTGCGGGCCCCCGCCGAGCTGCGCCGGGCCTGCGCGGTCGCCAAGCAGGCCGCCGACCTGCACACCCCGACCGTCAACCAGCTCGCCGCCGCCCGGTACCTGGCCGACCGCGACCTGGACGCCCACGTCGCCCGCGTCGCCGCCGCCTACCGGGAGCGCCGGGACGCCATGCTGGCGGGCCTGGCGGACGCGCTCCCGGCGGGGTCGGTGTGGAACCGCCCCGAGGGCGGCATGTTCCTGTGGGCGCGGCTGCCGGAGGGCCACGACACCACCGCCCTGCTCTCCGAGGTGGTCCGGCACGACGTGGCGTACGTGCCCGGCGCCCCCTTCTACGCCGGTGAGCCCGACCGCGCCACGCTGCGGCTGTGCTTCGTCACGCAGACGCCGGACGAGATCGCGGAGGGCCTGCGGCGGCTGGGCGCGGCGCTGTCCGCACAGGGGCTGCCGGCCTAGGACGAAAGACCGGGTGCGGGTCCGGCCGGGGACGGCGGACGGGGCGGGCGGTGCGTCCCTAGGCTGGCGGTATGGCTGACAGCGAACTGACCGCACCGTTCGACCTCGACGCGTACCTCGGGCGGATCGGCTGGGAGGGGCACCGGGAGCCCGACGCGGCCGCGCTGCGGGGTGTCCACCTCGCCCACATGAGGGCCGTCCCGTTCGAGAACCTCGACGCCCTGGGCGGTACGGCACCCTCCCTCGACCCGGCCCGCCTGACGGCCAAGCTGGTCCACGGGCGGCGGCGCGGCGGGTACTGCTACGAGCACAACACGCTGCTCGCGCTCGCCCTGGAGGCGCTCGGCTTCCGGGTGACCCGGCTGACCGCGCGGGTCGTCGTCGGCGCCGACCGGATCGAGGACCGGCCGCGCACCCACATGGCCCTGCTGGCCGAGGTCCCCGGCGAACCGCGGCCGTACCTGGCCGACGTCGGCTTCGGGGCCGTCGGATCGCTGCTGGAGCCGGTGCCGCTGGTCGCGGACACCGAGTTCCACGACGCCGGGCGCCGCCACCGGCTGGTGCACGTGCCGCACCGGGGGCCGCTGGAGATGTGGGTGCTCCAGGCGCACGGGGCGTCCGCCGGGGCCGGCTGGCAGGCGCAGTACGCCTTCACCGTGGAGCCGTTCGAGCAGCTCGACTACGAGGTCGTCAACTGGCACATCGCCACGAACCCGCGTTCGCCGTTCTCCCGGCGGCCCTACGCGCAGCGGCTGCTGCCGGACGGTCACCTGCTCCTCGACGGGCGGGTCCTCACCAGGACCGGGACCGACGGCACGGTCACCGAGCGGAAGCTGGAGGACGACGCGGAGGTCCGCCGGGTGCTGGCGGCGGAGTTCGGCATCGACGTGCCCGAGGGGCTGCGGCTGCTCCGCTGACACGACGCGCCGGCGACCGGTTCTGGCGGAACGCGTGGGGTTCCGGTGGTTTATGTGAAGCACTCCGGGACAGTCAACTGGGCGTTGTGCAACACCAGTTCGGGCGCCCGGGTGGTGCCCGCCACACAGAGGGGGAGGCATCCGTGCGTACTCGCACCGGATGGCGGCGTGCCCTGCTCGGCACGCTGGCGAGCCTGACGGCGACGATCGGCCTGACGGCCGGACTGTCCGCGCCCGCCGCGGCGGCGACCGGGACACCGGTGGCCGTCACCAAGTACAGCCACACCAGCGCACCCGGCGACTGGGTCGGTCAGGGCGGGAGCGTCGCCTACACGCCCAGGACGGCGGACATCACCGTGTCCGGGGAGAGGGAGGCGCTGACCGTCCGGATCGAGAACGAGACCGACCGGTGGACCGTCGAGCTCGCCGCTCCGGCGGGTGAGAAGCTCCACCCCGGGGTCTACCGCGGCGCGGAACGGGCGTCCTCGCGCACCGGGCGGGCCCCGGGCCTCGACGTCAGCGGCGACTCACGCGGTTGCAACCGGGTCTACGGGCAGTTCTCGGTCAACCAGATCGAGGCGGACGCGACCGGTGCGATCACGGTGCTGGACGCGACCTACACGCAGCGCTGCGAGGCGGCCGACGCCCCGGTCCTCAAGGGCGTCGTCAAATACCGCGCCCACTCGCTTTCCTTCACCTACGTCAGCGAGCCCGGTGACTACCCCGGCCAGGGCAGGAGCGGTACCCACACCGGCGCCACCAGCCTCTTCTCGCTCCAGGAGTGGGGCATCGGCGGACTCCAGTACGACGTGTCCGGCAAGCGCGAGACCTGGTCGGCCCTGCTCGTCCCGCCGGCCGGCGAGAGCTTCGAGGCCGGAGGCGTCTACCGGACGGAACGCGGCAGCGGACCGGGTGTGGCCGGCCTCGACGTGTCGGGCTTCGGCGGCTGCAACGCCAGTAACGGGACCCTGACCATCACCAAGCTGGCCCGCGGCGAGGACGGCGCGGTCACCGCCTTCGCCGCGACGTTCGTCCAGCACTGCGAGGGCGCCGAGCCGGCGCTGCGCGGGACGATCCACTACTACGCCTGACGCCCGACGGACGGGCCGGGTGCGTCCCGGCCCGCCCGCTCAGAGGCGCTCGGGCGTCCTGATGCCCAGCAGGGCCATGCCCCGGTGCAGCGTGCGGGCCGTGACGTCGCACAGGAACAGGCGGTTCTCCACCTGCTCGGGCGTCTCGGCCTTCAGCACCGGGCACTTGTCGTAGAAGGACGTGTACAGCGAGGCGAGCTGGTAGAGGTACGCGGCCAGCTTGTGCGGGGCGTACTCGGCGGCCGCCTCGAAGACCGTGTCACCGAACGCGTCCAGGTGCAGGCCCAGCGCGCGCTCCGCCTCGTGCAGCCCCAGCTCCGGGTGAGCGGCCGGGCGGACCTCGCCGGCCTTGCGGAGGATGGACTGGATACGGGCGTAGGCGTACTGGAGGTACACGCTGGTGTCGCCGTTGAGCGAGACCATCTGGTCCAGGTCGAACTTGTAGTCGCGGCTCGGAGACGTCGACAGGTCCGCGTACTTCACGGCGCCGATGCCGACCTGCGCGGCCCGCTCCCGGATCTCGTCCTCGGTGAGGTCCCGCGCCTTCTCCCGGACGACCTCGGCGGCCCGCTGCACCGCCTCGTCCAGCAGGTCCTCGAGGCGCACGGTCTCACCCGCACGCGTCTTGAAGGGCTTGCCGTCCGCGCCGAGCACCGTGCCGTAGCCCATGTTGTGCGCGGTGACGTCGTCGTTCAGCCAGCCGGCCCGGCGGGCGGTCTCGAAGACCATCCGGAAGTGGAGCGACTGGCGCACGTCGACGACGTACAGCAGCGTGGTCGCGTGCAGGTCCTGGACGCGGTTGCGGATCGCGGTCAGGTCCGAGGCCGCGTAGCCGAAGCCGCCGTCGGCCTTCTGCACGATCAGCGGCACCGGCTGGTCGTCCTTGCCGCGGATCTCGTCGAAGAACACCACCAGCGCGCCCTCGGAGCGCACCGCGACACCCATCTCCTCCAGGAGGCGGGCGGTCTCGGGCATGCCCTCGTTGTACGCGGACTCACCGACGATCTCGTCGTCGCGGATCTCCATGTCGAGCTTCTCGAAGACGGAGTAGAAGTACACCTTCGACTCGTCCACGAACTGCTGCCACAGCTCCAGCGTCTCCTTGTCGCCGGACTGGAGGGCGACGACCCGCTTGCGGGCCCGCTCCTTGAACTCCTCGTCCGAGTCGAAGACCGCGCGCGACGCCTTGTACACCCGGTTCAGGTTCGACATGGCCTGCTCGCCGTCGACGTCCCCGGCCGGGGCCAGCTCGCCGGGGTGCTCGAACAGGTACTGGATGAGCATGCCGAACTGGGTGCCCCAGTCGCCGATGTGGTGCCGGCCGATCGTCTTCTCGCCGGTGAAGTCGAGCATGCCGCGCAGGGCGTCGCCGATGACCGCCGACCGCAGGTGGCCGACGTGCATCTCCTTCGCCACGTTCGGCTGGGCGTAGTCGACGACCGTGACGCCCGCGTCCTCCTTCAGCGGCACGCCGAGGCGCTCACCGTCCGTGAGCCGCGCGGCGAGGTTCCGGGTGATCGCCCGGTCGCCGATCGTGATGTTCAGGAAGCCGGGTCCGGAGACCTCGACGTCCGCGATCACGTCACCGGTGGTGATGTGCGAGACGACCTCGGCCGCGAGCTCCCGCGGGTTCGCCTTGGACTTCTTGGCCAGGGCGAGGATGCCGTTGGCCTGGTAGTCCGCCCGGTCGCTTCGTCGCAGCAGCGGGTCGACGCCGGCGGCCTCGGGCCGGACGGCCGAGAGGGCGGACGCGAGGTGCTGCTGGACGGAGTCGCTGAGGGACGTGACCGAGGCCATGGAGGGATTCGCCGTTCTGCTCGGGTTCCTGGAGTACTACGGAAACCGAGTATCCCACGCGGTGAAAAGCGGTTTTCGCGGATGCGGGCCGGGCTGGGAGAATGGAGCGGTCAGCCGTACGGGCTGCCCGAGCTGTACTCCAGGAACACCAGGGAAAGAGGACGTGCCGATCGTGGCTCAGAGCACAGAGACCACCGACTGGGTCTCCCGTTTCGCGGACGAGGTCATCGCCGAGTCGGAGCGTCGTGCCCCGGGCAAACCGGTCGTCGTCGCGTCCGGCCTGTCGCCCTCCGGTCCCATCCACCTGGGCAACCTGCGCGAGGTCATGACCCCGCACCTGGTCGCCGACGAGGTGCGCCGCCGGGGCCACGAGGTCCGGCACCTGATCTCCTGGGACGACTACGACCGGTACCGCAAGGTGCCGGCGGGCATCGCCGGGGTCGACGAGAGCTGGGCCGAGCACATCGGCAAGCCCCTGACCTCCGTCCCGGCCCCGCGGGGCTCGGCGTACCCGAACTGGGCGGAGCACTTCAAGGCCGCGATGGTCGACGCCCTCACCGAACTGGGCGTGGAGTTCGACGGAATCAGCCAGACCGCGCAGTACACCTCCGGCGTCTACCGCGAGCAGATCCTGCACGCCATGAGGCACCGGCAGGACATCGACGCGATCCTCGCCCAGTACCGGACCAAGAAGGCCCCGGCGAAGAAGCAGCAGCAGAAGCCGGTCGACGAGGCCGAGCTCGAGGCCGCCGAGGGCTCCGGTGCCGCCGCCGAGGACGACGGCAGCTCCGGCTCCGCCGGGTACTTCCCGTACAAGCCGTACTGCGGCAACTGCGAGAAGGACCTGACGACGGTCACCGCCTACGACGACGACTCGACCGAGCTGACGTACGCGTGCACCGCGTGCGGCTTCTCCGAGACGGTCCGGCTGAGCGAGTTCAACCGCGGCAAGCTGGTCTGGAAGGTCGACTGGCCGATGCGGTGGGCGTACGAGGGCGTGATCTTCGAGCCGAGCGGTGTCGACCACTCGTCCCCCGGGTCGTCGTTCCAGGTCGGCGGGCAGATCGTCGGGATCTTCGGCGGCGAGCAGCCGATCGGCCCGATGTACGCCTTCGTCGGCATCAGCGGCATGGCGAAGATGTCCTCGTCCAAGGGCGGCGTGCCCACCCCGGGCGACGCCCTGCGGATCATGGAGCCGCAGCTGCTGCGCTGGCTGTACGCCCGCCGCCGGCCCAACCAGTCCTTCAAGATCGCCTTCGACCAGGAGATCCAGCGGCTCTACGACGAGTGGGACCGCCTCGACGCCAAGGTGGCCGACGGCGGCGCGCTGCCCGCCGACGTCGCCGCGCACGCGCGTGCCGTGCGCACGGCGGCCGGTGAGCTGCCGAGGACGCCCCGCCCGCTGCCGTACCGGACGCTCGCGTCCGTGGCCGACATCACCGCCGGGCACGAGGACCAGGCGCTGCGCATCCTCAGCGAGCTCGACCCGTCCGACCCGCTGGGCTCCCTGGCCGAGGCCCGGCCGCGCTACGACAAGGCCGAGGCGTGGATCAACACCCACGTCCCCGCCGACCAGCGCACCATCGTCCGCGACGCGCCCGACGCCGAGCTGCTGAAGGGCCTCGACGAGCCGTCCCGGCAGTCACTGCGGCTGCTGCTCGACGGGCTCGCCGAGCACTGGTCGCTGGACGGACTGACCCACCTGGTCTACGGCGTGCCCAAGGTCCAGGCCGGGTTCTCCGCCGACGCCACGCCCAAGGAACTGCCGCCGGAGATCAAGACCGCCCAGCGGACCTTCTTCGCGCTGCTGTACCACCTGCTCGTCGGCCGCGACACCGGCCCGCGCCTGCCCACGCTGCTGCTGGCGGTCGGGCAGGAGCGGGTGCGGACCCTGCTCGGGGAGTAGAGGGCCCGGTACGACGACGAGGGGGCGCCCGGTGCACACCGGGCGCCCCCTCGTCATACCGCCACGCCGTCAGGCGATGTGGTTCTCCTCCAGCTCCGCGTTGAAGCGGTTGGCGAAGCGGACGACCAGGCGCTTGGCCTCCGCGTCCGCGAGGGACGTGCCGTACGTCGCCTCGATGTTCTCGCCGAACTCCCGCGGGGTCGGGAAGCTGTCGTCGATCGACTGCTTGAAGACCTGGTAGTACGCGTCCTCGTCCGGCTCCGCGGCGGGGGTGCCGCCGCCGTCCCCCAGTTCGCGGGTGCGGCCCGGGACCACCGGGATGGGGAAGCTTCCGGTCTCCTCCGGGGAGGGCTCCTCGACGGGCGGCTCCTCCTCGTACTGGTCCCGGTACTCGTCGGCCTGCTGCTGCTCCTCGTACCACTGGGCGTACTGCTCGGCGGGGTCGTACGTCGGGTCGTAGCCGCCCTGGTACGCCACCTGGCGGGGGGTGTTGAACCAGGGGCTCTGCTCCGGCCCCTCCGCCTCCGCCTCCGCCTCCGCCCGCGCCTCGGCGTCCGCCTCCGGCCCCTGCTGCGGCCGGCCGGCCGCGCCGGCCCGGACCAGCTCGGGGCGCTTCTCCAGCGAGGGGGCCGCCGGCGTGGCGGGGGCCTCGGCCCGCGGCTGCGGCTCCGGCTGCGGCGCGGGCGGCAGCAGCGCCGGCTCGATGCCCGCCGCCGCCAGGCCCGCCGGGGCGGTCTGCCCGAGGGGGACGCCGTAGCGGGCCAGCCGCAGCGGCATCAGGGACTCCACCGGGGCCTTGCGCCGCCAGGCGCGGCCGAAGCGGGAGCGCAGCCGGGCCTGGTAGACCAGGCGCTCCTGCTCCAGCTTGATCACCTGGTCGTAGGAGCGCAGCTCCCACAGCTTCATCCGGCGCCAGAGGAGGAAAGTCGGCAGCGGGGAGAGCAGCCAGCGGGTGAGGCGGACGCCCTCCATGTGCTTGTCGGCCGTGATGTCGGCTATTCGGCCGACCGCGTGCCGGGCCGCCTCGACGGACACCACGAACAGGACCGGGATCACCGCGTGCATGCCCACGCCCAGCGGGTCCGGCCAGGCCGCCGCGCCGTTGAACGCGATCGTCGCCGCCGTCAGCAGCCACGCCGTCTGACGCAGCAGCGGGAACGGGATGCGGATCCAGGTGAGCAGCAGGTCGAGGGCGAGCAGCACGCAGATGCCCGCGTCGATGCCGATCGGGAACACGTAACTGAAGTTCCCGAAGCCCTTCTTGAGGGCCAGCTCGCGGACCGCCGCGTACGAACCGGCGAAGCCGATCCCGGCGATGACGACGGCACCGAAGACGACCATGCCGATCAGTACGCGATGCGTCCGTGTCAGCTGAAGTGGCGCGGCCACCCGTACTCCCCTCCGTGTGCCTGTTGTTGCGCGCAACAGGGTGGCACATGTGTCCGGGGAACGGGTGGCCGGTGGGTCCTCCGGCGCCTGGGACCCCGAGCGGCGGACGTCAGCTCTTGCCCGGCGTGGACGACGACTTGGGCGACGCGGACGTGGAACCCGGCGCCGACGGTGCCCCGGACGGCGACGACGAGCCGCCCGCCGCGCTGCCGTTGGCGGCCGCGACCGCGGCCACGGCCTCCTGGGCGGCCTTCTGGGCGGCCTTGGCCAGGTCGTCCGCGTCCGGCGTCTTGTCCCCGGCCAGGCCCGCACCGTTGTAGTCGACGGTCACGACGACGTTCTCGACGCGCGCCACGACCGTCTGCTGCTTGAAGGTGCCTTCCTTCTTCTTCAGGTCGTAGCGCACGATCGCGGCCTCGTCGCCCGTGCCGCTCACCGGCGTCGTCTTCACGGCCTGCGCGCCCTCGGCGGTCTGCGCGTCCCGGAGCTGCTTGGTGTAGTGGGCGCTCGCCAGCTCGTCGCCCGCGCCGCGCGCCACGTCCGACTCGAAGCGCAGCATGGACACGCTCAGCCAGCGGAACTGCGAGCCCTTGACGCCGTTGTCGGCCAGGCTGTCCCAGGAGCAACTGCCGCGGTTCGCCGTGTCGTTCGAGGCGCCTTCCTTGCCGGAGCCGGCCTTCGGCACCATCTTGTCCAGCGTCTTCTTCGACAGGGCCGCACACGGCTCGGGGAGCTTCCCGAACTTCGCCGCCTGCACCGTCGGGGACGGGCTGGCCGACGCCGACGCGGTCGTCGTGTCCGCGGCCTTGTCCTTGCCGTCGTCCGAGCCGGAGTCCGAGGAGCAGCCGGCTGCCACCAGCATCACGGGTACGGCGGCCGCGCCGGCAAGGACACGGGTGAGTCGCTTCGCTCGCTGATCACGCTGGGCTCGTCGCTGCATGGTTCCTTCACTCATGGCACTCGTGGTTCCTGCGTTCGGATCGGGTCCGAGAGGTCACCGTACGCGTTGGGCACCGTGCGCGGTCCGGCTTCGCGCGCTTCACGGGCGGCCGGCACGGGGCCTCGATCGGGCTCAGCCGCCCAGCGAGTCCGCCAGCTGGGAAGCCAGTTTCCGCGCCCTGTCCTGCATTTCCTTGCTGTCGGGCACGACTCCGACCGTCGCCGGCTGCTCCGCGTACTCGATGGTCACCATCACGTTCGACGTGCGGAACGCCACAGTCACCGTGCGTCGTTCCGCCGTCGAGCCGGAGCTGCTCAGCTCGTCGTTCAGGAACGCCTCGTCGCCCAGGTCGTCCAGGAGACGGGGCTGGAGGTCGGTGGGGGTGCCGTCGGAGGCGGACGGGCCCGAGGAGGGTGCGGTGGCCGACGCCGAGCCGGAGGCGGACGCGGACGGCGAAGTGCTCGGACCGGCGGACGGCGCCCCGGACGACGGGGCGCCGGACGGGGTCCCGGAGGCCGGGTCCGACGACTCCGGTGCGACCGGCTCGGGCAGGTCGGCCGCCGCCACCTGGCGGGCGAAGAGCTGCTCGGCCTGGCTGTCGTCGCTCACGGAGTTGTCGTAGGACACGACCCGCTCGAAGTCGACGAAGAGATGGTCGGTGGCGTCCGCGGACTCGACCTTCCAACGGCAGCCGACCTTGCGGTCGGTGTTGTACGCGAGCGTCGGCTCGCCCTGGTAGGCCTTCTCGCGCTGGACCTCGTCCGCGATCTCCCGGACGCCGGGCAGCAGCGAGTCGAGCGTCTTGTGGCCGACCACGCGGCACGGCTCCGGGAGCGTGCGGTACCTGCCGGGCTGGGCCGCCTCGCTGGCGACACCGGGCCGGCCGGGCTGGGAGTCGTCCGTCGTGACGCCGTCGTCCGAGCCGCCGGTGCAGCCGGCCAGCAGCACCGCCAGAAGGGCGGCGACGCCGGATACGTAGGCCTTCCGCTGCACGGTGCGGCTCCTCTCGCCGGTGTGGCTGTGGTCGGTACTCCAGTGTCCCCGCTGGTTATTCGCTTGCCGCGCGGGGGCGACCCCTGGAGACAATGTGTATCGCACGCGCCGCCGTGAACGCCGGTCAGCTGTCTCTTTGGCTGCCCTTGGCGCCGGTTCTGCGCTTTGAGACTTCTGTTGTACTTCCGGGGGAATGAGGGCGATATGTCGTACGTGGAGATGCCGGGCGCGAAGGTGCCGATCCGCATGTGGACCGATCCGGCGACGGTCGAGGACGTGGCACTGCAGCAGCTCCGCAACGTCGCGACCCTGCCGTGGATCAAGGGCCTGGCGGTCATGCCGGACGTGCACTACGGCAAGGGCGCGACGGTCGGGTCCGTGATCGCGATGCAGGGCGCGGTGTGCCCGGCGGCGGTGGGCGTGGACATCGGCTGCGGGATGTCGGCGGTGAAGACGTCCCTGACGGCGAACGACCTCCCGGGCGACCTGTCCCGACTGCGCTCGAAGATCGAGCAGGCGATCCCGGTGGGCCGCGGGATGCATGACAGCCCCCTCGAACCGGGGCGGTTCCACGGGCTGGCGACCGCCGGGTGGGACGACTTCTGGGGGCGGTTCGACGGGGTGGCGGAGGCGGTTCGTTTCCGTAGGGACCGGGCGGCTGCTCAGATGGGAACCCTTGGCCAAGGCAACCATTTTGTGGAATTTTGCATTGATACGTTCGATTCGGTGTGGCTCATGCTCCACTCCGGCTCCCGGAACATCGGCAAGGAACTGGCCGAGCACCACATCGGCGTGGCACAGAAACTTCCGCACAACCAGGGCCTGGTCGACCGCGACCTCGCCGTCTTCGTCGCGGACACCCCGCAGATGGCGGCATACCGCAACGACCTGTTCTGGGCGCAGGAGTACGCGAAGTACAACCGCACGCTCATGATGGCGCTCTTCAAGGACGTGGTCCGCAAGGAGTTCAAGAAGGCCAAGCCGGTCTTCGAGCGGGAGATCTCCTGCCACCACAACTACGTGGCGGAGGAGCGGTATGACGGCATGGACCTGCTGGTGACCCGCAAGGGCGCGATCCGCGCGGGTTCCGGGGACTACGGGATCATCCCCGGTTCCATGGGCACGGGTTCGTACATCGTGAAGGGCCTCGGCAACGACAAGTCCTTCAACTCCGCCTCCCACGGCGCGGGCCGGCGCATGAGCCGGAACGCGGCCAAGCGGCGGTTCTCCACGCAGGACCTGGAGGAGCAGACGCGGGGCGTGGAGTGCCGCAAGGACTCCGGCGTCGTGGACGAGATCCCGGGCGCCTACAAGCCGATCGAGCAGGTCATCGACCAGCAGCGCGACCTCGTGGAGGTCGTGGCGAAGCTGAAGCAGGTCGTCTGTGTCAAGGGCTGACTCGAGCGGCCCCCCGGTCCACACCGGGGGGCCTGGCTCATCTGGTGACGGTTAGCGGGGCATGGGCATTCGGCCAGAGCGCAGCCGCCACATGCGAAGGTTGCAGCTCTGCGGAGTTCTGCCGAGCGCCTCGGCGGCCGCTGTAGGGCTATTGAGCTTCAACAGGACTCGGTCCTCGGTCTCGTTCCAGCGGCGTGCCGTGTACGCGGACCTCATTCCGGTCGGGCGCGCCCAAGCGGCGAGTGAGCCGGCGGCGGCGCGCTTGCGTGCCAAGGACAGGCAGCCGGGGTAGTACAGGTCGGCTGCCAGACGCTGGCCCGCCTCCATGGCGTAGAGGACGTTGTAGATGCCGTCTCGTGCGTTGCGCTTGATCATGCGCTGGACTCCGGTCACCTCCTGGGCGTAGTCACAGAGGTGGTGGCCGATGGCAGTGCTGGCCGTGGTGAGGGAAACGAAGGGGAATCCCTTGTTCGTGTAACCCACTGACCCGTCGGCGTCGATGACGCCTCGGAGGTAGTCGCGGCCCGAGAATTCGACGCGCGGCGGAGCGATCGTCTTCGACTTGCGCCCGTATGGGAGCCCGAGGTCGTTCAGGATGGTCCTCGCTTCGAGGGAACACAAGGTCCAGGTGGTCGATGTGTAGGTCGCTGCGAAATTTGTGGACCGGGTGCGCTCGGTGATGCTGGTGCTGTAGGGCGTGAGTTTCTGGAACTCGCGCAGGAGGTCGGCGTCTCGGGCGGCAAGCTCGACGCTCAACTTGCCTTTCCGTCCGACGCTCTGCTGAAGGTGTCCGTCCGCCTGAAGGAAGCCGAACATGTACGCGTACTCAGGGACCGTCAGGTCCATGAACTGATGACCGCTAGGCTCGCGTTCAGCCACAGGGAAGCTCCACTTCCATGTTGGTCAGGCTCTCGGTCGGGACCGGCATCCCGGCCGAGGGCCGTCACGTTGGATGTTGTGGCGCGAGCCTAGGCCGCCAGTTCAATAGCCGTTCGGGTAATCGAACCCGCTTCACCCCTGCGAGTTACCCACCGGCGTCAGCCCTCCCGGTGCACCTTGGTGTTCGACGCCTGGGCGCGGGGGCGGACGACCAGGAGGTCGATGTTGACGTGGGCGGGGCGGGTGACCGCCCACGTGATGGTGTCGGCGACGTCGTCGGCGGTGAGGGGGGCGGCGACGCCCTGGTAGACCTTGGCGGCCTTCTCCGTGTCGCCGGCGAAGCGGGTCAGGGCGAACTCGTCGGTCTTGACCATGCCGGGCGCGATCTCGACGACCCGGACGGGGCGGCCGACGATCTCCAGGCGCAGCGTCTCGGCGAGGACGTGCTCGGCGTGCTTGGCGGCGACGTAGCCCGCGCCGCCCTCGTAGGTGGCGAAGCCGGCGGTGGAGGAGACGACCACGACCGTGCCGTCGCCGCTCGCCTCCAGCTTGGGCAGCAGGGCCTGGGTGAGGTTGAGGGTGCCGATGACGTTCGTCTCGTACATGCGGCGCCAGTGCTCCGGGTCGCCGGTGGCCACCGGGTCGGCGCCGAGCGCTCCGCCCGCGTTGTTGACCAGGACGCCGACGGTCCTGAACGCGGACGCGAACTCGTCGACCGCCGCGCGGTCGGTGACGTCCAGGGGGTAGGCCGTCGCCTGGTGGCCCGCGGCCTGGATCTCCTCCGCCAGCGCCTCGATCCGGTCCTTGCGGCGGGCGGTGAGGACGACGCGGTAGCCGGCGGCGGCGAGCTGCCGGGCCGTGGCGGCGCCGATGCCGCTGCTCGCACCCGTGACGACGGCGATGCGGGAGGCGGCGGACGGGGCGGCTGCGGGGGCCATGGGCTGCTCCTTGGTTCGTACGACCGGTCGCCGCCCAGGGTAGTCAGCCGCCGTTGCGCGGCGCCCACATGATCACGGCCATCCCCGCCAGGCAGATCAGGGCGCCCGTGACGTCCCAGCGGTCGGGGCGGTAGCCGTCGGCCGCCATGCCCCACAGGATCGAGCCGGCCACGAAGATCCCGCCGTACGCGGCGAGGATACGGCCGAAGTGGGCGTCGGGCTGGAAGGTCGCGACGAAGCCGTACGCACCCAGGGCGAGGACGCCGCCGGTCGCCCACAGCCAGCCGCGCTGTTCGCGCACGCCCTGCCAGACCAGCCAGGCGCCGCCGATCTCGAAGAGGGCGGCGACGACGAAGAGGGCGGCGGAGCGCAGGACGAGCATGCGGGCCAGCTTCGCACGGCGGGGGTGGGGCGCGGAGCGGGGGGACGGGGCCGGAATAACGTCCGGGGGCAGGTCGTTTCGACGGTATAGTTGAAGCGTAAACAACTTGGAGGTTGAGCGACCATGCAGTTCGGCATCTTCACCGTCGGCGACGTCACTCCGGACCCGACCACCGGGCGTACGCCGACCGAGCGTGAGCGCATCAAGGCCATGGTCGCCATCGCCCTGAAGGCGGAGGAGGTCGGGCTCGACGTCTTCGCGACCGGTGAGCACCACAACCCGCCCTTCGTGCCCTCGTCGCCGACCACCATGCTCGGCTACATCGCCGCGCGCACCGAGCGGCTGATCCTGTCCACCTCCACCACCCTGATCACCACGAACGACCCGGTGAAGATCGCCGAGGACTTCGCGATGCTCCAGCACCTGGCCGACGGCCGGACGGACCTGATGATGGGGCGCGGCAACACCGGCCCGGTCTACCCCTGGTTCGGCAAGGACATCCGCGAGGGCATCAACCTGGCCGTCGAGAACTACGCCCTGCTGCACCGGCTGTGGCGCGAGGACGTCGTGAACTGGGAGGGCAAGTTCCGTACGCCGCTCCAGGGCTTCACGTCCACGCCCCGCCCGCTGGACGGCGTCGCGCCGTTCGTCTGGCACGGCTCGATCCGCTCCCCGGAGATCGCCGAGCAGGCCGCGTACTACGGCGACGGCTTCTTCCACAACAACATCTTCTGGCCCGCCGACCACACCAAGCGCATGGTCGAGTTCTACCGGTCCCGGTACGCCCACTACGGGCACGGCACGCCCGAGCAGGCGATCGTCGGCCTCGGCGGCCAGGTGTTCATGCGGAAGAACTCGCAGGACGCGGTGCGCGAGTTCCGCCCGTACTTCGACGTCGCACCGGTCTACGGACACGGCCCGTCGCTGGAGGAGTTCACCGAGCAGACGCCGCTGACCGTCGGCTCGCCGCAGCAGGTGATCGAGAAGACCCTCGCGTTCCGCGAGTACGCCGGCGACTACCAGCGCCAGCTCTTCCTGATGGACCACGCCGGACTGCCGCTGAAGACCGTGCTGGAGCAGCTCGACCTGCTCGGCGAGGAGGTCGTGCCGGTGCTGCGCGAGGAGTTCGCGAAGAACCGCCCGGCGAACGTGCCGGACGCCCCGACCCACGCCTCGCTGCTGAGCGCGAAGAACACCGAGAAGGAAGGAGCACGCGCATGAAGCTCGTCGCCGTCTCCGCGGGACTGAGCGTCCCGTCCTCCACCCGGCTGCTGGCCGACCGGCTGGCCGCCGCGACCGCCGGGCGCACCTCGGCCGAGGTGCGGGTCGTGGAGCTGCGCGACCTCGCGGTGGAGATCGCGCACACCTTCACCAACGGCTTCCCCGGACGGGAGCTGTCCGCCGCCTTCGACGCCGTGCGGGCGGCCGACGGCCTGATCGTCGTCACGCCGGTGTTCTCCGCGTCGTACAGCGGACTGTTCAAGTCGTTCTTCGACGCGCTGGGCGCCACGGAACCGGACGCCCTCGCCGGGAAGCCGGTGCTGATCGCGGCGACCGGCGGCACGGCCCGGCACTCGCTCGTCCTCGAGCACGCGCTGCGTCCGCTCTTCGCCTACCTGAAGGCCGTCGTCGTCCCGACCGGCGTCTACGCCGCCTCCGAGGACTGGGGCGCCGAGGGGCTGGACGGGCGGATCGGGCGGGCGGCGGAGGAACTGGCCGCGCTGATGACCGGGCTGTCGACGGCCCGGAAGCCGGCCGGGGACACCGTCGAGGTCGTGCCCTTCGAGGAGCGGCTCGCGGCGCTGCGGCCCGCCGGGTGAGATCTCGGTAAGAAGCCCGGCCGCCCGGTCGCGGGGCTCTGGGCCTTGGCAGACTGGACGGGTGCCCCGGACTGTTCTGCTCGCCGAAGACGACCGCGCCATCCGGCACGCCCTGGAGCGCGCCCTCACCCTGGAGGGCTACCGGGTCACCGCGGTCGCCGACGGCGTCGAGGCGCTGGCGCAGGCGCACCGCGGACGCCCGGACGTGCTGGTCCTCGACGTGATGATGCCGGGCATCGACGGCCTCCAGGTGTGCCGGGTGCTGCGCGCCGAGGGCGACAGCACCCCGATCCTGATGCTGACGGCGCTCGTGGAGACCGCGGACCGCATCGCGGGCCTGGACGCGGGCGCCGACGACTACGTGGTCAAGCCGTTCGACGTCGAGGAGGTCTTCGCCCGGCTCCGCGCGCTGCTGCGCCGCACCGACCGGACGGAGCCCGACGCCGCCGGGGCGGCCACCGCCGGGGACGCCCCCGTCCCGGCGGCGGGTGAGGACGCGCCCGGGCCGGCCGCGGAGGCCGACGGCCGGTATCTGGAGGCGGCCGGGCTGCGCATGGACCCGCAGGCCCGCCGCGCCTGGCGGGGCGGGCGGGAGCTGGAGCTGACCCGCACCGAGTTCGAGCTGCTGGAACTGCTGGTCCGCAACGCGGGCATCGTCCTCGACCACTCCACGATCTACGACCGCATCTGGGGCTACGACTTCGGCCCCGGCTCGAAGAACCTGGCCGTCTACGTCGGCTACCTGCGCCGCAAGCTCGACCAGCCGGACGCCCCGCAGCTGATCCAGACCGTGCGCGGGGTGGGTTACGTGCTGCGGGAGGACTGAGTGGGCACCTCGCCCGGACCGGGCGGCCGGGGGCGGCGGCCCCGGCTGCTGTCGTTGCGGACCACGTTCGCGGTGTCGTTCGCGACGGTCACGGCCGTGGTCACGGTCCTCGTCGGCGTGCTGTCGTACAACGCCGCCGCACGCCTGGTGCGGGTGGACCAGGAGACCGTCTTCGACCAGGTCGTCCAGGACCTGCGGGCCGAGGTGCGCCAGCGGCCGATGTCACCCGGCGACTTCTCCTCCTCCGCGCCCGGCCACGACATCGTGCGCCCGGCCCGTACCGACGTGCAGGTGCTCGGGCCGGACGGCGAGGTCTCCGACCCGGCCGGCCGCCGGCTGCCGGTGACCGGCGGCGACCGGCGGACCGCGGGCGCCGCGGTGGCCGGGCGGATGGTGCAGCACAAGGACGTGGACGTCGGCCGCGACGTCTACCGGATCGCGACCGTCTCCCTCGGCGACGGCCGGGGCGCCGTCCAGGTGGCGCAGGAGTTCAGCGACACCGAGGACCTGCTGCGGGCGCTCCAGCGCCGGACGCTGGTGCTGATGGCCGCCGTGGTGACCGCCGCGGGCCTGTTCGGCTGGTGGCTGGCCCGGCGCATCACCCGGCGCCTGATCGCCCTCACCTCCGCCGCCGAGGACGTCGCCCGCACCCGGCGGCTCGGCATCCAGGTCCCGGTCACCGGCCACGACGAGGTGGGCCGGCTGGGCCGCGCCTTCGACCGCATGCTGGGGCGGCTCGCCCAGTCGGAGGAGGACCAGCGGCGCCTGGTCCAGGACGCGGGCCACGAGCTGCGCACCCCGCTGACCTCGCTGCGCACCAACATCTCGCTGCTCCGCCGGATCGACGAGCTCCCGCCCGCCGCCCGCGAGGAACTGGTCGCCGACCTGGGGCAGGAGGCCCGGGAGCTGACCGACCTGGTCAACGAACTGGTCGAGCTGGCGGCCGGCCAGTCAGAGACGGAGCCGGTGCGGCCGGTCGACCTGGGCGGGATCGCGTACGAGGTGGCGACCCACGCGCGGCGCCGCACCGGGCGCGAGATCAGCGTGCGGGCCTGCGGCGACACGACGACGGACGGCCGGCCCGTCATGCTGACCCGGGCGATCTCCAACCTGGTCGAGAACGCCGCGAAGTTCGACCGGGCGGGCACGGGCCCCATCGAGGTCACCGTAGCGGGACCGGCCCGCCCCGGCACGATCCGCGTCGAGGTCCGCGACCGGGGCCCCGGCATCACCGACGCCGACCTGGCCCGCGTCTTCGACCGCTTCTACCGCGCCGCCGACGCCCGCTCCCAGCCCGGCTCGGGCCTCGGCCTGTCCATCGTGCGGGAGGTGGCGCTGGCGCACGGCGGCACGCCGTTCGCCTCCCGGCGGGACGGGGGCGGGTCGGTGATCGGCTTCACGGTCGGCGAGCACCCGGCCCCGGACGACCCGCCGGGCACCGGACCGGGCTGACGGGGCGGGCCGGCGGCGGTGGCCGTCCTTCGGGGCAGGGGCGCGTCGGGTCAGGCCGGGCCGGCCAGCTCGTATCCCGCCTCGTCGACGGCGGCGCGGACGGCCTCCTCGTCGAGCGGGGCGGTGGAGGTGACGGTCACCTCGCCGGTGGCGGCGACGGCCTTGACCGCGGTGACGCCCGCCAGCGCGGAGATCTCCTGGGAGACCGCGCCCTCGCAGTGACCGCAGGTCATGCCGGTCACCCGGTAGACGGTGGTGACACCGGCGCCCTGGCCGCCCTCCGCCGCGGCACCGCTGTGGCAGGAGCCGTCGGTGGTGCAGCAGGAGCCGGAGTTCTTCTGGTCGGCGGTCATGGCGTCTCCCTGGGGGTTCGTCGGCAGATGGGCAGTACGGGATGCGCGCCTCTCACTGCGCTCCCGCACCGCCCACTGTATACCCCCTAGGGGTACCTGGGAAGCCGGAGCCGGCGCTCAGACCGACGACGTGTGGCCGCGGTCGGTGCACAGCGACCAGATGACGAAGACGCCGACGCCGATGGAGATGATCGCCCAGAGCGGGGTGTAGGGCAGCCACATGAACTGGAGGATCACGAAGAGCGCGGTGAGCCCGACGCCGAGGGCCCGCGCCCACGGGGCGCCCCTGAGTACGCCCAGGCCGGTGAGGGCGAGGAGGATGCCGACGATCAGGTGGATCCAGCCCCAGGACGTGAGGCTGAACTTGAAGACGTAGTCGCCGACGGACGCGTAGACGTCGTCCTTCGCGATGGCGGCGATGCCGTTGAAGATGCCGAAGACGCCTTCGATCAGCATCAGCACCCCGGCGAAGACGACGCCGCCGGAGGCCCAGGCGCTCCTGCTGCCGCCGGCCCGGCCGCCGGTGCTGTGGGTCGCGTTGGCCATGGTCTTCTCCGTCCCTCGGAAATGCCCGATGTTCGGGGGACTTCGAGTGTTGGCCCGCGGCCGGGAGGCGGCGAGCCGGTGTGGGCCGCTCGGGTGAGGGTGCCGACGGAGTCCGGCATGAAGACGTGGGGCAAGACTGCCGGAAGTCGGCAATGCGGCGAGACGTGCCGTTCGGCAGGATGGGCGCGAGGGGAGCGCGTGGGACGGCTCCGGTGCCGGGCACCGGCAGGTGATCCGTCGGAGCCGTCGGAGCCCGGACGTGCCGTTGCCGTCCCGGGCGGGAAACGGGCAGGACACGGGGGGTAGGGCATGCGGACATTCGACGAAACCGCCGAGGCAGTCCCCGCCGTCCCCCGCACCGCCGCGCCGCGCACTGCCACCGGCCTCCGCCGCGCCGTCGGGTCCGTGGACGCCGGCGTCCGGAGTCCCGGCCGGGTACCGGCCGCGGCCCCGCACCCGCTGCCGACGGCGCTCGCCGGGCCCCGCGCCCTGGACGCCGGCGCCCGTCCCGGTCCCGTCGCCCAGGCATCGGCGCCTGCCGGCCCCGCGGACCTCGCCGCCGCGCCCGTCACCGCACGACGCGCGCTCCGGCCCGCCGTACGGCCGAGGCGCCGGCTCTCCCCCGACGAACCCGGGCCGTCCCGGACGGCCGCCTGAACTCCGCGGTGCCGTGCCGTGCGATCCGCACCGGCCGCCGCTGTGACACCTCCGAGCCCTGCTCGGGCTCGCCCTTCCCAGTCGCCAAGGACGTGCTGATGAATGCCATGACCGTGGGCGCGTGCGCGCTCGTCGTCCTCTGTGTGCTCGCCCTACTCGTCGTCTCCCGGCTGTTCCGCAAGGTGGAGCAGGGCAAGGCGCTCATCGTCTCCAAGATGCGCAAGGTCGACGTGACCTTCACCGGGCAGGTCGTCCTGCCGGTGCTGCACCGGGCCGAGGTGATGGACATCTCGGTGAAGACCATCGAGATCACCCGGGCCGGCAAGGAGGGCCTGATCTGCCGGGACAACATCCGCGCGGACATCCGCATCTCGTTCTTCGTCAAGGTCAACAAGACCGTCGAGGACGTCGTCAAGGTCGCGCAGGCGGTCGGTACGGCGCGCGCGAGCGACCGCGACACCCTGCAGGAGCTGTTCCACGCGAAGTTCTCCGAGGCGCTGAAGACCGTCGGCAAGCAGCTGGACTTCACCGACCTCTACACCAAGCGCGAGGAACTGCGGTACCGGATCATCGAGGTCATCGGCGTCGACCTCAACGGTTACCACCTGGAGGACGCGGCGATCGACTACCTGGAGCAGACGCCGCTGTCCCAGCTCGACCCGGCCAACGTCCTCGACGCGCAGGGCATCCGCAAGATCACGGAACTGACGGCCGTGGAGCACGTGCGCACCAACGAGGCCCAGCGGACCGAGGAGAAGGAGATCACCCGGCAGAACGTCGACGCCCGGGAGGCGATCCTGGAGCTGGAGCGCCGCCAGACCGACGCCGAGATCAAGCAGCGGCGGGAGATCGAGACCGTGCGCGCCCGCGAGGAGGCCGAGACCGCGCGGGTGGTGGAGGAGGAGCGGCTGCGCGCGCAGGGCGCCTTCCTGCGCACCGAGGAGCAGCTCGGCGTCCAGCGCGAGAACCAGGCCCGGGAGGTCGCCGTCGCCGCGAAGAACCGGGAACGGGTCATCGCCATCGAGAACGAGCGCATCGAGAAGGACCGGCTGCTGGAGGTCATCGCGCGGGAGCGGGAGACCGAGCTGACCCGGATCGCGGCCGAGAAGGAGGTCGAGGCGGAGAAGCGGGAGATCGCCGAGGTCATCCGCGAGCGGGTCGCCGTGGACCGCACGGTCGCCGAGCAGGAGGAGTCCATCAAGAAGCTCCGCGCGGTGGAGGAGGCGGAGCGGCAGCGGCAGGCCGTGATCATCGCCGCCGAGGCGGAGGCGCAGGAGAAGCTGGTCAAGGACATCAAGGCGGCGGAGGCCGCGGAGCAGGCCGCCACCCACCGCGCCGCCGAGGAACTGACCCTGGCCGAGGCCCGGTTGAAGAGCGCCGACCTCGACGCCCAGGCCAAGCTGCGGCTCGCCGAGGCCGTCCGCGCGGAGAGCGCCGCGGAGGGGCTGGCCGCCGTCCAGGTCCGCGACAAGGAGGCCGAGGTCATCGAGAAGGCCGGCCGCGCGGAGGCCGAGGCGGCCGAGGCCCGGATGCGTGCCGAGGCGGAGGGCGTACGGGCGAAGGCCCTCGCCGAGGCCGAGGGCATCGGCGAGAAGCTCAAGGCCGAGGCGGCCGGCCTGACCGAGAAGGCGGCGGCGATGGCCGCGCTCGACGAGGCGTCCCGCACCCACGAGGAGTACCGGCTGCGCCTGGAGGCGGAGAAGGAGATCCGGCTCGCCGGACTGGACGTGCAGCGGCAGGTCGCCGAGGCGCAGGCCACCGTGCTCGCCACCGGTCTGGAGAACGCCGACATCGACATCGTCGGCGGCGAGTCGGTGTTCTTCGACCGCCTGATGTCCTCCATCGCGCTCGGCAAGAGCGTCGACGGCTTCGTCGAGAACTCCGGGACCGCCCAGGCGCTGGCCGGGCCGTGGCTGGACGGCACGTCGAACATCGCCGACGACCTCGGCCGGATCCTCGGCTCGGTCTCCACGGCCGACGTGCAGAACCTGACCGTCTCCGCCCTGCTGATGAAGCTGATGAAGACCGGTGACCCGCAGGCCGGCCAGCTGCAGAAGCTGCTCGACAGGGCGGGGGAGCTGGGGCTCGCGGACGCCCCGCTGACCTCCCTCAACGGCAGCTCCAGGGGCTGACGGCCGCCCGACCACGCAGCCCCCCGGCCGCCGCACGGCAGCGGCGGCCGGGGAGCCCACTCGCGGAAAGGAGCCCCATGGCAACCGGGGCGGACACCAGCGCGCACGAGACACCGGACAGCGGCCTCCACGAAGGGCCGCAGGAAGCGCTGGACACCGGCACCTACGAGGTGCTCCGGGACCGGCTCACCGCGCAGGCCGCCGAGTTGGCCCGGCGGGCCGAGGCGCTGAACCTCCGCCGGATCGAGGAGTTCGGCTCGGCCGGACTGGAACTCGCCGGCACCGAACGGCTGCGGACCGAGCGGCCCTGCGTCCCCCAGGACGTCGTCGCCGTCGGCGGGACGCTGCTGTTCGGGTACAACACGGCGTACACGACCCGGACCGAGACCGCCGTGGGCGACGTCCTCGCGCTGCACGACCGGGACCTGAACCGGTTGCCCGAGGACGCCGTGCCGGGCCTGCTCGACGACCCGGCCTTCGTCCGGGAGTTCGCGGCCCTGTACCGCTACTACCGCGAGGCCACCCTGCTGCGGCTGCGCCGCGTCGACGGCAGGCTGCTCGCCGTGTTCCGCACCGGCGAGAAGGCCGACGACATCCGCGTCCTGCGCTGGGCCCTCACCGACGACGGACGGGCGTCGTTCCTGGACGCGCGCGGCGACCGCGACCACGTCCTGCCGCCCGCCCACGACTTCGCGTGGACCCGGACGACCCGCGAGGACCACGTCCTCGGCCGCCACCCGCACGTCTCCGTCGGGGGCGAGGTCTTCGTCTCCGCCGTCGGCGGCACGCTCACCGTCAAGGTGGAGAACGACACCGAGACCGAGCGGGGCGTCCACGGCGAGCCGGTCGCCGAACCGCTCCAGGCCCTCGCCGACGCGGACATCGCCCACGCGCGCGTCGGCGCGCTGATCCTGCTGCGCGTACGCCCCTACAAGGAGGAGACCGACCGGTACCTGGTGTTCAACACCCTCACCAGGACGGTGGTCCGCCTCGACGGCATCGGGCAGGCCTGCCGGCGCCTCCCCGACGACCAGGGCATCATCTTCCCCGGCGGCCACTACCTGGCCGCCGGCACCCACCGCACGTACGAACTCGACACGGCCGGGCTCGAGTTCGAGCGCGAGCTGCGCGCGCCCAACGGCGAGGACGTGCTGTACGCCTTCCACGCCCCCGCGCACGGCCGCAGCCTGCTGCTGCCGTACAACCTGATCCGCAAGGAGGCGGCGACCCCGCTGTCCTGCCGCGGCTGGGCGCTGTTCGACGACGGCACGCTCACCCTGCTGCGCGCCGAGGACGGCGGCGAGCCGGCCCGGGTGCACCCGGTGCAGCGGTGGACCTCCCCGTACGTGTCCGACACGTACGCGGCGGCCCGGCCGGCGGGCAGCGGTCCGCTGGCCCGCATCGGCAACGCCGACCTCGTCCGGGGCCTCTCCGACTGCCTGTCCGTGACCCGTGCCGCCACCGGGACCACTCCGACCGGGGAGGTGTACGCCGAGCTCGCCGCCGCCTGCGTCCGGGCGGCCGACGCCCACCACTGGCTGGGCGACCCCGAGGCCGGCGACCTGGCCGGCCCGTTGGAGCAGGTGCGTGACACCGCGCGGCAGGTGCTCGCCGAGTTCGAGAACGTGCGGGCCCTGACCGCACGGGCGGACGACGCGCTGGAGGAGGCCGCCGACCGGCTCGCCGCCGTCGTGCGCCGGCTGCGCGGCGAGGCGCCGCGCGGGGCCGCCGCCTGGGTGACCGGGCTGGCCGAACTGCGCCGGGCCCAGGGGCACCTGCTGACCCTGAAGGACATGCGGTACGCGGACACCGCCCGCATCGACGACCTCGCCGCCGGCGCCGACGCCGACCTGGCCGCCTTCGGGCAGCGGGCCGTCACCCACCTGGCCCGCGAGGACGCCTTCGCCGAGCACCACGCGGACGTCGAGCGGCTCGTCGCGGACGCCGAGGAGATCGGCACCGCCGCCGGGGCCGAGCCGCTCGCCGGCCGCCTCGACGAGCTCGCCGGGCAGCTCGGCACGGTGACCGAGATCGTCGCCGGGCTCGACATCGGCGACGCCACCGTCCGTACCGCCATCCTGGAGCGCGTCGCCGAGGCGCTCGCCGGGGTCAACCGCGCCCGCGCCGTCCTGGGCGCCCGCCGCCGCGCCCTGCTCGACCAGGAGGGCCGAGCGGGATTCGCCGCCGAGTTCGCGCTGCTCGGCCAGACGGTCACCGGTGCGCTGGCGGTGGCCGACAGCCCCGAGCGTTGCGACGAGCAGCTCGCCCGCCTGCTGGTCCAGGTGGAGAACCTGGAGTCCCGGTTCGCCGAGTTCGACGACTTCCTCGGCGAACTGGCGGACAAGCGCGACGAGATCCACGAGGCGCTCTCCGCCCGCAAGCAGTCCCTCGCCGACGCCCGCGCCCGCCGCGCCGAACGCCTGGCGGACTCGGCCGCCCGCGTGCTGCGGACGGTCGTGCGCCGGGCCGCGGCGCTCGCCGACGCGGACGCCGTCACCACGTACTTCGCCTCCGACCCGATGCCCGCCAAGGTCCGCCGCACCGCCGCGGAACTGCGCGAACTGGGCGACCCGGTGCGCGCGGAGGAACTCGACGGCCGCCTGGAGGCCGCCCGCCAGGAGGCGTCCCGCGCCCTGCGCGACCGCACCGACCTCTACGCCGACGGTGGACGCACGCTGCGCCTGGGCAACCACCGCTTCGCCGTCGGCACCCAGTCCCTCGACCTGACCCTGGTCCCGCACGGCGACGGCCTGGCCCTCGCCGTGACCGGCACCGACTACCGCTCACCGGTCACCGACCCGGACTTCGCCGCCACCCGCCCCTTCTGGGACCGGCTGCTGCCGTCCGAGTCGCCCGGGGTCTACCGCGCCGAACACCTCGCCGCCCGCCTGCTCGACGCCCACGGCCCGGCCGCCCTCGCCGAGACCGGCGACCTGCCGGCCCTGGTGCGGGACGCGGCCCAGGAGGCGTACGACGAGGGCTACGAGCGAGGCGTCCACGACCACGACGCCACCCTCGTCCTCACCGCCCTGCTGCGCCTGTACGACGGCGCGGGCCCGCTGCGCCACGAGCCCGCCGCGCGGGCCGCCGCCCAGCTGTTCTGGGCGCACGGCACGACGGACGGGGCCCGGCAGGACTGGCGGCGGCGCGCGGTCTCGCTGGCCCGCGCCCGGGACACCTTCGGGCTCGCACCCGCCATCGCCGAGCTGCGGCAGGAGCTGGCGCGGGCCGTCACCGCCCGGACCGGGGAGACGGAGGAGACGGCGGAGGCCGCCGCGGCGTACCTCTTCGACGAGCTGACGAGCGGTCCCGAGGGCTTCGTCCTGGGCGCGGGCACCCGCACGCTGCTGGACAAGTTCCGCCGCACGGTGGGCGGTCCGGCGTACGACGAGGACATCGCCGCCCTCGGTGACCTGGCCGCGCGCCGCCAGCTGGTCGAGGCCTGGCTCACCGCGTACACGGAGTCCACGGGCACCGAGACCACGCCGGGCGACCTGGCCGAGGCGGTGGCCGCCGAGCTCTGCCCGGACCTGCCGCGCTACCCGTACGACGCCCCGCTCACCGAGGCCGTGCGCGGCCTGCTCGGCACGCACCCGCGCGTCATCGACGGCACCCTCACCGTGCGCGTCGACGAACTCCTCGCCCGCACCCGCGCGTTCCGCGCCCACGACGTGCCCGGCCACCGCGCCTACCAGCACCACCGCGGCACCCTGCTGGCCGCCGAGCGCGCCCGGCTGCGCCTGGACGAGTACCGTCCGCGGGTGCTGCCGGCCTTCGTCCGCAACCGGCTCATCGACGAGGTGTACCTCCCGCTGATCGGCGACAGCCTCGCCAAGCAGCTCGGCACCGCCGACTCCGCGCACCGCACCGCCGGCGGCGGGCTCCTCCTGCTCGTCTCCCCGCCCGGCTACGGCAAGACCACGCTCGTGGAGTACGTCGCCGAGCGTCTCGGCCTGATGCTGGTGAAGATCAGCGGTCCGGCGCTGGGGCACGCGGTGACCTCGCTCGACCCCGCCGAGGCACCCGACGCCACCGCCCGCCAGGAGATCGAGAAGATCAACTTCGCGCTGGAGGCGGGCAGCAACACCCTGCTGTACCTGGACGACATCCAGCACACCTCGCCCGAGCTCCTCCAGAGGTTCATCCCGCTGTGCGACGCCACCCGCCGTGTCGACGGCGTGCGGAACGGCGAACCGCACACCTACGACCTGCGCGGCAAGCGCTTCGCCGTGTGCATGGCCGGCAACCCGTACACCGAGTCCGGCAGCCGCTTCCGGGTCCCCGACATGCTCGCCAACCGCGCCGACGTCTGGAACCTCGGCGACGTCCTCACCGGCAAGGAGCACGTCTTCGCGCTGAGCTTCGTCGAGAACGCCCTGACGGCCAACCCGGTCCTCGCCCCGCTCGCCGGCCGCGACCGCGCCGACCTCGACCTGCTGATCCGCCTGGCCGAGGGCGACGGCACGGCCCGCGTGGACCGGCTCCTCCACCCCTACGCGCCGGCCGAGCTGGAACGCGTCCTGGCCGTGCTGCGGCATCTGCTCACGGCACGCGACACGGTCCTCGCCGTGAACGCCGCGTACATCGCCTCCGCCGCCCGGACGGACGACGCCCGGACGGAGCCGCCCTTCCGGCTTCAGGGGTCGTACCGCAACATGCGCAAGATCGCCCAGCGCATCCAGCCGGTCATGAACGACGAGGAGCTGTCGGCGCTGATCGAGGACCACTACCGGGCCGAGGCGCAGACCCTCACCACGGGAGCCGAGGCGAACCTCCTCAAGCTGGCCGAACTGCGCGGGACGCTCGACGCCGGGCAGGCGGAGCGCTGGGCCGAGGTGAAGGCCGCCCACGTGCGCGGCCGGGTGCTCGGCGGCCCGGAGGACGACCCGCTGACCCGGGCCGTGGCCGCCCTGGGCCTGCTCGCCGACCGGATCGGCGCCGTCGAGTCGGCGATCGACCGCGCCCGTCAGGCGGGCCGGGGGCTGTAGTAGCCCAGGAACATGTCGACGCCGCTGACGATCAGACGGTCGGTGAGGGCGTCGTCGATGTGCGTGCCGTACGAGCCGAAGACGATGTGGGGGAAGATCAGCAGCGCGTAGAGCTGGAGGACGGCCGTGTCCAGGTCGGGGACGACCAGGCGGCCCCGGTCGGCGAGGGTGCGCAGGGCCTGGGCGACGGCCGGGTGGTGGCCCTCGGGCCCGTGGCGCTGCCAGGCGCGGCCCAGCTCGGGGAAGCGGTGCGCCTCGGCGGCGACGAGGTTGCGCAGCGCCGTCACGTCGTCGTCGGCGCGGACCGACCGGACCCAGCCGCGGGCGGCGTCCAGCAGGGCCGGGCGGAGGTCGTCGGCCTCGGCCAGGTGCGTGAGCGCGGCCGTCGGCTCTCCGGTGAGGGATTCGTCCACGGCACCGGCGATCACGGCGGTGAAGAGGGCTTCCTTGCTGCCGAAGTGGTTGTAGACGGTCACCTTGGACACGCCCGCCGCGGCGGCGATGGCGTCCATGCCGACGCCGAAGCCCTCCCGCAGGAAGAGCTCACGGGCGGCTCGCACGATGGCCTGCCGCTTGAGCGCCGCGCGCGCCCCGCTCGGTGGCCGTCTGGTCCCTTCCGTGTCCATGCGCCGAGCCTAGCACCCGCCTGTACTGAACAGTTGAGTTCAGTTGAACTGTTCCGTACAGTTCAGTTCAGGTGTCCGGCGTCGCGTGGGCCGTTGCCCCCGGCGCTCGCCGCCCTGCCGCACGACCGCCGCCCCGGAAGGACACGCCATGGCCCACTCGCCGCCCGACATGTCACCCGCGCCCGTCCACACCGACCCGGCCGCCGACCCCCGCCGCTGGGCCGCGCTGGCCCTGGTCTGCCTGGCCCAGTTCATGCTGATCCTCGACGTCACCGTCGTGAACGTCGCGCTGCCCGGCATGGCGGCCGACCTCCACCTGGGCCGCTCGGCGCTGACCTGGGTCGTCACCTCGTACACCCTCTGCTTCGGCGGTCTCATGCTGCTGGGCGGACGTCTCGCCGACGCCCTGGGCGCGCGCCGGACCCTGCTCGCCGGGCTCGCGCTCTTCACGGCGGCCTCGCTGGTCTGCGGTCTGGCCGGCGGTGCCGCGACGCTGCTGGCCGGCCGCGTCGCCCAGGGGGTCGGTGCGGCCCTGCTCTCACCGGCCGCGCTCTCCGTCGTGACGACCACCTTCCACGGCCGGGAACGCCACAAGGCCCTCGGCGTGTGGGCGGCCCTGGGCGGGTCGGGTGCCGCGGCCGGGGTCCTCGTCGGCGGGACGCTGACCGGCGGGCCCGGCTGGCAGTGGGTCTTCTACGTCAACGTGCCCGTGGGCCTGGCCGTGCTCGCCGCCGTCCCCTTCGCCGTGGCGGCCCGTGCCCCGCGGCCGACCGGGCTCGACGTGCCCGGGGCGCTGCTGGTCACCACGGGCACCGGTGCGCTGATCCACGGGCTCGTGGAGGCGGGCGACTCGGGATGGGGGAGTCCTTCGGCCCTGCTGCCGCTGGCGGGCGCCGCGGTGCTCTACGCGTCGTTCGCCGCCGTCGAGCGGGCGAGCCGGACCCCGCTGATGGACCTCGGCACGTTCGCCCGCCGTCCCGTCCTCGCCGGGGCCTTCCTGATGCTCGTGGCCACCGGCCTGCTGATCTCCTACTTCTTCCTCGGCTCGGCCCACCTCCAGCACGTGCGCGGCTTCGGCCCGTTGCGGACCGGCCTGGTCTTCCTGCCGGTGGCCGTCGCCACCGGCGTCGGCGCGCACCTCGGCTCCCGCCTGGTCGGCGTCGTCGGCAGCCGGGCCGTCGCCGTCGGCGGGCTGGCGGTCGCCGCCGCGGGGACCGTGCCGCTGGCCCGGCTGTCGGAGACGGGCGGCGTGTACGCCACGCTGCTGCCCGGCTTCGCCGTCGCCGCCCTCGGCCTCGGCGCGGTCTTCGTCACCGCGACCACCACGGCGCTCGCGATGGTCGACCACCGGGAGGCGGGGCTGGCGTCGGGTGTCGTCAACACCTTCCACGAGGTGGGCGGCTCGGTCGGCGTCGCGATCGTCTCCACGGTCGCGGCCGCCGGCCTCGAACGGGGGTCCGCCGGGGGATTCGCCGACGCGTTCGCGCTGTGCGCGGTCGTGGCGGCCGTCGGGGCGGTGGTGGCCCTGCCCCTCGTGCCCAGGGGCAGGCCCCGGACGACGGCCGGACCGCACGTCCACTGACCCCGCGGCCGTACGGCGCGGAAGGCCGTACGGCGCGGAAGGCCGTACGGCGCGGACGCCGGGCGGCCCCTCGGCGATCGAGGGGCCGCCCGGGCCGGTGACGGTGCGGTCAGTGGTAGGCGTGGACGACGGCGTGGCCCTTGCCGCGGCCGATCATCCACTTGTTGACCGGCGTGGTGAGCACGAACGCGATGGCGAGTCCGCCGAGCAGCGCGTACCAGAACAGCCCGTCCGACAGGTGTGCGTCCATCGCGCCCGGCACCAGGGCGATGATCCCGTTGTCGACCAGTTCCATCACCGCGATGGACACCGTGTCGGCCGCCAGCGCGACCTTGATCGCGGCCCTGAGGTCCAGTCCGGCCCGGCGCACCGCGAAGAGCGTGAACGAGTAGCCGAAGACGAACGCGAGCGCGATGGCGAGGATCATCGTCGGGACGTTGCCCCACATCAGGGCGGTGCCGATCACCATCCCGAGGATCTCGCCGATGGCGCACCCGGTCAGGCAGTGCAGCGTCGCCTTCGCGGCCATCGCCCACGAGGCCGGCCCGTGCCCGTGCCCGTGCCCGTCGTGGTGCTCGCCGTGGCCGCCCGCGGGAGCGGTGTGGTCGTGCGCGGCGCCGGAGTGGTGCGTGCTGTGGTCCATGACTGCGTCCCCAATCGACGTCGTGACGAGCCGGCCGGCGGCCCCTCACGACTCAAGAGCATATACCCCCAGGGGGTATATCGCCAACAGTCTGGGGAAGCCGGGGGATCCGGGGAAGTCCGGGGGAGCCGCCCGCCCGGTCGGGCGGAGGGAGAGGGGACGGGGCGGGTGCCGACGCTGTCTCTTATACACAACATACGCTGCCGAC